>QMZG01000114.1 GCA_003663045.1 Candidatus Altarchaeales archaeon | reverse complement strand
TCAATAAGGGGTATTATGGAGTAATACCCCATACTGATGATCAACCTGTCTGCAGGTTGATATGGAGGAAATTCATGAGCCACTGAGCGTAGCGAATGTGGCTCGTTTGATGTGGCTGACTTTCAGTCAGACACACGCCCGAGCTTTTGCTCGGTTGTGTCAAACTTTATTTAAAGTTTGATGCGTGGGCTACGGGATAATTAAGAGGAAATTCAATAAAGGAATATCGCAAAAGTTCGCAAAGCGATTTTTCCTATTTGAATTCATATATTTTTCTATACAATAAAAAATGACAATTACGGAAGAGATTGAATTAAAGGGGCACATAATTGATTCCTTAATCCTTCCGAGGATTCTTGACACCATAATGGATATGAGGGGTGACTTTGAAATCCTTCAGTTAGATGTTGGAAAGACCAAGACGGATGAGAGTTATTGCAAGATTCTTGTCAAGGGATCGGAAGAATTGTTTGATGAATTAGAGAGATTGGGGGCGTTACTTCCGAGAAAGGAGGTAAAAACAGAACCCGCTCCACGGGACAAGGTATTGCCAGATAATTTTTATGGAACCACACATCATCCAACCTACGTCTTCTTGAATGGAAAATGGAGAAAGGTAGAGAATACCGAGATGGATTGCATCATTGTCATAGAAAAGGAAAGGGCGATTTGCAGAAGACAGGGCCTTGTAAAGAAAGGGGATCGAGTAGTGGTTGGCTTAGATGGAATAAAGGTGGATGCTCCTCAGAGATCAAGGGCTCCGACAGACATCTTTGGCTTTATGAGTAGTGAGGTCTCTCCAGAAAAACCCATAAATTCCTACATCAAGGATCTGGCGAAGGAGATGAAGAGGATCAGAAACGATAAGGGATTCATAATCCATGTGGTGGGAACGGCAATGGCACATACCGGAGCCGACAAAGCCTTGCAAGATTTGATCAAGATGGGCTATGTGCAGGTTATCTTTACAGGAAATGGCTTCGCGGTCATGGATATTGAAAAGCAATTCTTCGGCACTACCTTGGGGATGGATGAGAAAACTGGGAGGGTATTAAAGAGGGGCTACAAAAGCCATCTAGTTGCCATAAATGAGATCTGGAAGGCTGGGAGCATAGAGAAAGCTGTAGAAAAAGGAATTCTCAAAGGAGGGGTGATGTATGAATGTATCAAAAATGGGATTCCATTCGTTATAGGTGGTTCCCTGAGGGATGATGGTCCCTTACCAGACACTATAACGGATGTTATGGAGGCCCAAGATGAAATGAGAAGGTATGTGCAGAAGGCTGATCTCTGCATGATCTATGCCTCAATGCTTCACGGAATAGCTACTGGAAATATGCTCCCATCGAGGGTTAAGACGGTGGTGATAGACATTAATCCTTATGTGGTAACAAGGCTTCAGGACAGGGGAACCACTCACGCCCTGGGGATGGTTACTGATCCCGCGGTTTTACTTCCACAATTGGTTAATGAATTGAAGAAGTTGGAGAGATGAAGACATCTACCTACCCATCTATTCCTCCAAAAATATCCCCTTTATCCTCTCAGAAATGGATTTCTTCTTTGCCGGTTTTTTCTTTATTTTTTCTTTTTCCTCTTCTATAAAAATCGGTCTTATCTTTTCAATCATTGATTTTGGCTTTTCGATCTCTTCCCTTTCCTGAGCGATTCCATGTAGACTTTCCCTGACCCTGACATTTACGGTTATCGGCTGCTCTACACATTCACCCATCACCAACGCCTGTCCAATTGAAAGATTCTTGATATCATTCTCCATTCCGGGGGTAAATCCCTCAATGGACTGACTAATTGCCCTGAGATCGTTTGGGTTTGTTACCTTCAGGATTATTTGAGTATTGCACTGAGAAAGGACATTCTTATCAATTCTGGCTGGTCTCTGGCTTACAACCCCAAGATATAAGCCAAACTTTCTTCCTTCTGATGCAATAGTTCTGAGAATTTGTGAGGAGAGGGCGTCACCGAAGCCACGCTCCGGGCAGAAATTATGGGCTTCTTCCACCAATAAGAAGAAATTTGGAATTTCCCCCAATTTCTTGGAATTGAATAGATCCTTGCAGATCTTCGCAACGATTAATTCCTGAATCCTGGGCTCAGATCCCTTGAGATTTATTATAGATGCATTTCCCTCTCTTACGAGGTCTTTATCCCTTATGGGGGTTCCTTCAAAGACACCACTGCTTCTCAATGATTCCAAGCCACTTATGACCTTCCACTTTGCGTTACTCTTGTCTAGACGAACCGAATTTATTAAATCCTGAATCGTATATTCCTGATTTTCCAATCTTCTCAGTGCATTATAGGCAATAGATTTCTGTCTGTCTCCAAGTGGTATGGGCATTATCTCTGTTAATTCCTCGAGGGTAAATCTTGGCTTTAGTGTTAATTTCTTTGCCTCTGGATTTACAATAATATTGGGGGCATATTCTGTGATCTGTTTTTCATAGGATCTTGGCTTCACATTATAGGTCAACATTGCATCGTAGTCGTCATTTTCATACTTCAGAGATGAGTATTCACCGTGTGGGTCTATTATTACAATGGGGAAATAATTCTTGAGCAATTCCTCCAGTATTACCGCCACAGTATAACTCTTTCCCGCCCCGGTCTTTGCCAGAACAGACATATGCTTCCTGATGGTCTTTTCAATATCCAGGTAGACTGGGATTTCGTGTCCCTCAAGCAATCCAAGATAAATACTCTTTGTCTTTACCTTCTTTAGACCCATGACGCTGAGGATTAATTCTCTGTCTGCTGCATATACTCTTTCTTCGGGTCTGAAGGGGGTCTTGGGTATGAGAACATTATCATCTCGTTTATATCCAATAGTCCTGGCATTTGCAAGAACAACCTCTTCACCTTCATTGTCAATATATCTCTTTATATTGTCTATCCTTGCCAGAACCCAACCATATTGCTCGTGCCTTATCTTTACATAGCTTCCCTTCTCTACACCCGAACTTGAGAGTAGTATATTAAACCGGGTAGGCATTACCTCCCCCGAGATAGTTCCTATTAATTGCATCTTCTTTAATTATTAAGTTATATGGAGGACATAGAAAAATATGTAAGGATTCAGGAGGGGTTGAGGAAAAGGGTCTTGATCAAGGATCAACTACCTCAGAGGATCAGAACAATAGCAGGTGTGGATCAATCCTTTCGAGGTAAAAAAGTAATTTCCTGCATAGTAGTTTTGGAGTATCCAGATATGAGACCAATAGAAAAGAAATTCGCAGTATTGGAAGTGGATTTTCCTTACATTCCAGGACTATTAACCTTTAGAGAGGGTCCAAGTATCCTGAAGGCTTACGAGAAATTAAAAAATAAGCCCGATATTCTCCTGATAGATGGTCAGGGGATTGCACATCCCCGGGGGATTGGAATTGCCTCCCACATTGGGGTTGTCCTCGATAAACCAACAATCGGGGTGGCAAAAAGCAGATTGATTGGGGAATATGAAACTCCGGGGATGGTTGGTGAATACAAAGAGTTGAAATATAACGGAAGGGTGGTGGGCTTTGTTCTGAAGAGCAAGGAAAACTGTAGGCCATTATTTATCTCTCCAGGGCATAGGATTTCACCGAAGACTAGCTTGAAGGTAGTTAAGAACTGTCTTAGAGATCACAAGCTTCCTGAACCCACAAGATTGGCGGATATGTATGTTAAGATGCATCCCGGATAATCTATCGAGTTCTGTCGGTACTTAAAATTCCCCTAAACCTCGATTTTACATCCTCTAGTGATTCATGGTTCCCCAGCTCTGCGAACACTTTAATCTCGCTACACACCTGCTGGACATCATAGTCATCTTTGTATTGCATAGAATATTTCTTACACAACTTCTGTAATTTATCTAGGTCTCCCTCTTCAAGTGCCTTCAATATATCCTCTATCACCTCTATCCGGTAATAATTTGTTACACTCATTTTAAAAATTTGAACATTATTTATCATAATTAATTATGATAAAT
>QMZG01000113.1 GCA_003663045.1 Candidatus Altarchaeales archaeon | reverse complement strand
GTTATTGCATCAGTGAAAAACTTTTCTGGCATTATTGGCGTGTTCTGCAAAACTGGTTTTGTTTCCTCATAGCTGACCTTCTTGCTCTGCTTCTTTCCATCAGTTACTTTATGTTTATCCCCTGCTGTAGGATAAATCCGCACCCAACTGTCTTAGACAATCAACAAACTCTGGAAATGATACCGAAATGGACTCTGCAGTATCAATATTGGTTTCACCTTCAGCCCTCAATCCCGCAATTGCCAACGCCATCACTACTCTGTGATCATTCCAGCCATGAACCCTTGCACCTTTTAATGACTTTATCCCTTTAATCCACAGATAATCTCTTCCCTCTTTAATCCTTGCCCCCATCTTTTCCAACTCGTTACTCATGGCTTTAAGTCTGTCGCATTCCTTGTAGCGAAGATGCTCCACATTCTTTATGATAGTTTTCCCCTTAGCGAATGATCCAAGAACAGATACTATCGGAACGAGATCCGGATTCTGGGAAAGATCAATCTCAATCCCGGAAAGTTTTCCATCACCCTTTATAATCAATTCATTTTCCTTGGTTTTCAGATCCACCCCCATGTTTTTCAAAATTTCAATGATCCTTCTATCCCCTTGTTTTGAATCTCTGAGCAGATTCTTTATGGTAACTTCAGATTCTGTCAGTGCCGCCGCAGCCAATATAAAGGCTGCCGATGAATAATCACCTTCAATTCTATATATGCCCCCTTTATAGGTTTGATTTCCGTTTACATAAAAATTATTATTCTTAACTTCGATTCTTCCATCAAATTTTTTTATCACATCCAGGGTCAGATCAATGTATGGTTTTGACTTCAATTCCGTAATTATCTCTATCTTCGTATCGTTCGTAGCGAGTGGTGCACTAATCAGTAATCCAGAGATAAACTGAGAGCTGATATCCCCGCGAATTCTACAGTCCCCTCCCTTCAAGGGCCCTTGAACAGTTACTGGTGGTTTCCCATCCACTGATGTTGTCCTAACACCCAATTGTTCAAGTGCATCCAGAAGAGGCTGCATGGGTCTCCTCCGGATTGACTCATCACCCGTTAAAATAACCTTTCCACGACATAAACCACCAATAGAAGTCATAATTCTCAGGGTAGTTCCAGAATTCCTAACATCAATTACCTCTTTTGGGGTTTTTAATTTTCCGGAGATTCCAGTTATTTGAATTTTTTTATTTTTATCAAATATCTTAATCTCTGCACCAATTTTTCTACATGCCTCAACACTCGCCATTGTGTCATCAGAAATCAATGGATTTTGAATAATGGATCCCCCTTTAGCAAGTGAGCCGATGATAATAGCTCTGTGGGTATAGCTTTTACTTGGCGGGGCAGTTACTGTACCTCGCAATTCAATAGAGGGCTTAACCATTATATCCATCTTAGATAATCAAATTTAATCGAATTTGCAGGAAGATCCTCCTTCTTTTTTAAAGAGAAAAATATATCGAGGGTCATATTCATAGCAATCAGGAAAACCCTCTTCGTATATTCCTTCTTCGGAAGTTTATTAACTCCTTATCCTTCTCCAGGACGCTCCAGAATTTTTCAAATTTTTCCCTTTTGCTTAGTGGTTCCATTTTTTGACCTCGGATAATACGAGGGAATCGATCTTGATTTCAAATTTGCGTTTACCCGATAACAATAAAGCCTCGGGATCTATCCCTCTGTACTGAATTATCCTCCCCGTAGTTCTTCCCAGGAATTTGGGAAATACTTCCCTGCATTCATGAATCCATTCAATGCATTCGTCTGTCATTTTTTAGGTTTTTAAGCCATTCTATAATTTTATGCATCCTTTCCTCTCTACGTTCTTCTGCGTAGAGATATGCCTCATCCCTTGTGTCTTTAGTTATTAGAACTTTAACCTTTCCTATGTTGGAGCGTCCAGTTCTACCCCTCCTCTGTATGGCTCTTATCTCACTAGGAATTGGCTCGTAAAATATTACTAGATCTACTTGGGGTATGTCAATGCCTTCCTCGGCCACCGAACTGGCAACCAAGACATTATATAATTTGTTTTTAAAATTACTTAAGATCTTAATTTGTTCATCCTGCGATAAACCCTTTCCGTGTCTTGATGCCTGACCTATGAATTTGACTGGTTTTACATTTGGCAATTTCTCTAATACTGAGGTCAGATCGTCTATTGTATCCCTGTATTGAGCAAATACAATAATGAGTGAGTCTGATTTTTCATTTAGTTGTTTCTTTATCACATCCATCAGAACATTAATCTTGGGGTGTGATCTCTTGACATCTTTAACTAGGTCGTATGCCTTCTTAAACCTTTCATCATTGATTAAACTCTTTTCAGCCTTACTTAGATCCTTTTTCTCAAATAGCCTGTTGAGATAGTCCTTTAGAGGTTTAACCCCTTGTGTCTCCAAGAGTTCTAGACAATTATATACATGTAATGCAATATTCTGGTTATGAATCACACCAAAGAGGTAACCCTTTTTTCCTTTACCGATTCTCTTCTGTATGGAATCTCTCACATCTATCAAATCCTTTTTTGACACATATTTCATTGGTTTATAAGAGAGAAATCCACTACGCTGGAGTTTCCCTATCTTCTCATATAAAAGTTCTTCCAGTGGTCTCTGGATTAATTTTTGTTCTTCTGCAAGATCGGTTTTTAGCCAATGAATTTCAATATCCTTTACATATTCCCTGACATCTTCATCACTTCTCGATCTGGCTTCAATATTCTTTATGTATAGATTTTCTATCACCTCTTTTATCTTCTTTTTATTTCCTCCGGGAGAAGCGGTTAAGCCAAGAATCAGTCCTCCATATCTATTATAGTTCTTTGCAATTGGAACATAGGCATAGTTACCAATGGCTCTATGTGCCTCATCAACAACCAGTAGGTCAATAGAATTTAGATCATATCTATCTTTAATATCGTTCCTTATTATCTGAGGTGTAGAAAAAATTATCCTTGATCTATCCCAGACTTCACGTCTCTTATCTGGCTTCATACTGCCTGTAAAAACTGCCATCTCACCATCTACAGATAAAACCCTTTTGAATGTCTTCCTGTGCTGGTTTACTAATGGTTTCGTAGGTGCGAGTATTAATGCTTTAGAATCCTTTTTGGATAGAATTTCCGCAACGACCAATGCAGCGATAATTGTTTTTCCCAAACCAGTTGGTAAAACAACCAGTGTGTTTTGCCGTAATGCTCTATTAGCAATCTTCAACTGAAAATCCTTTGCCTCTATGGTGTCTGGTTTTATATTTCTATGTTCAACATATCCGTCCTTAACTATAAAATTCCCCTCTGTAAAGTCGAGTAGTGTCAAATCCATGTTTTATTTGGATTTACTCCAAGATCCTCTCCACAACCTTTCTTGCTTCCCTCCTTTTTTTCTGATGCTCCTTCAAAAATTCGATCATCATCTCTGCACAGATCTTCTTGCATTCTCCACATTTTCTTCCTCCCGATTTACAATCTCTGTAAATTTCTTCCAGTTCATTATCATCATCAACAAGATGATAGAGAAATAACTCATATATCATGCAATCCTCTGGAATTCCTCCCTTTTCTTTCTGTTCTTTGGCAGTAGATCTCCCACCCGTTTTAGAATTCATAATCCTCTTTTTTACTGTTTCGAAATCATCGGTCAATGCTATATAAGACTTGGGGTCAGAAGAACTCATCTTTCCTCCATGAAGACCATGCATGAATTTATGGTATGTGGAAGAGGGCAGAATAAATTTGAATTCCTTCCGAAACCTAAAGGCGAGATCCCTCGTCAGTCTCATGTGGGAATCCTGATCCGCCCCAACTGGAACGACCGTTGGGCGAGGACCACCAAATTCTTCTAGTTGTGGGTGAAGGATGTCGGCAGCCTGGGTTATTATTGAGAAAATTTTTCCCGGGGTTAGATCACCATAAATGGCTTTCAGTTCATTGAAGGTAACCCTCTTGGACAGGATGTCACGAAACCGGTAATAAGGCACCTTATAG
>QMZG01000112.1 GCA_003663045.1 Candidatus Altarchaeales archaeon | reverse complement strand
TCATTGGAACTATGAAAGACCACATCAAGGAATCGGTTATTTAATACCTTGCGAACTATATTTTAAGGAAAAAGTGTAAGGTATGTCACTGGATAGAACAGTTTCAAAATTAAAATTATCTATTGAAAATGGTCTGAAAATGATCTGTGCCTCTATTACCGAATCCTTGGTTAATGAAATGGTAAAGACAGCGAATTCTACTCATGCCGATATAGTTGAAATCAGGTTGGATTATCTGAAGGAATTTGAAGGGATAGAAAAATTAAAAGAGATAAGAAAGCCTTTGATAGCGACATGTATGCCAAAATGGGAGGGTGGTAAATTTAAGGGAAGCGAAGATGAGAGGATTTCTATTCTACAAGATTCTATTAAATTTTCTGATTATATCAGCATAGAATTAAGAACCAAAGTGGGTTTGAGAAACAAAATTATCAACGAGGCCAGAGAAAATAGCGTGAGAGTAATAGTTTCTTATCACGATTTTGAAAAGACACCCGATGAGGAGGAGATTTTAGAGATCCTAAAAAATGAAAAGGAAGCGGGGGGTGATATAGTAAAAATAGCCTTCATGCCAAAGGATTATGAAGATGTCCTCAGAACCATGAAGGTTTTGGTAGAGAATAAACTGGAGATTCCGATCATTGCAATATCCCTTGGGGAACTTGGAAAGATTTCTAGGATACTCGGTCATTTATTTGGTTCTTACATGACATTTGCTTCTCCAGGTAAAGGAAAGGAATCCGCCCCTGGACAGTTAACGGTGGACGAATTAAAGAAGGTCTTTGATATACTGGAATAAGATGAAGATCATAAATCCAGACATGGAAAGGGAAAAACGGTGCGGAATTCCCGAGGTTGTCTTCGGTGCCGGAAAGACTACACAAGACTTAGAGGATATAGCAAAGAAATTTCTCAAAGACAGCGGAAGGATTATTATAACCAAGGTGGATGATGAAAAGGCAGAAAGATTAATTGAAAGGTTTAAAAAGAGATTCAAGATTCTTCATAACAAAAGAGGGAAGGTACTGGTGATAAAGAAAAAAAAATTCAGGAGTAAAGCAGTTGGGAATATCGGAATCCTGACCGCTGGAACCTCTGACATACCGATAGCGGAGGAAGCCAGAACGGTTGCAGAAGAACTTGGTTGTAATGTGATTTATGAATATGATGTTGGTATAGCGGGAATTCATAGAATTTTTCCGGCGATCGAGAGGATGCGGGAATCCCGGGCGATCATAGCAATTGCCGGGATGGAAGGTGCCTTACCCTCAATAATTGCAGGATTGGTTTCAATCCCCGTTATTGCAGTTCCAACTTCAGTGGGCTATGGAACCGCCGAACACGGAAAGACCGCATTATTTACCATGTTAAATTCATGCACACCATTGGCTGTTATGAACATAGACAATGGTTATGGGGCAGCTGTTCTGGCCTATAAAATTTTGATTTCTGGCAGATGAACTGTAATTCCAATTATTAATCATGAAAAATTTAACTGGTTCAAAGGTCAAGATAGCGAATTATCCATTACAACTAAGAAAATAAGATAGATATGGCAAATGAGAAAGATATTGGAAATTGAAAAGATTTTTAGTGAGGATGTGTAAGATAAAAATCCAAACCTACGGCTGTGCTATGAATAGGGCAGATTCTGAAGTTATGGCAGGATTTCTTGCTGAGAATGGATTCGAGATATGTGAGGATGGAGAAATCCTCATCATAAATACCTGCACGGTTAAGACGCCCACAGAGAGAAAGATCATAAAAAGATTGAGGGAATTGGAGAATTCTGATAAAAAGGTTATTGTTACAGGTTGTCTGCCCGCTGCAGATCCCAAAATCGCTGAGAGGTTTCCAAGATTCTCATTCTTGGGTACGAATGTTTCTGACATCGTGAAGGCGGTAAAGAATACCTTAAATGGAAGGAGGTTCATTAAGATAGATGAAGATAATTGCAGACTGGATTTTCCAAGGATAAGAAGCAATCCATTCATAGAGATCATCCCTATTTCCCAGGGATGCTTGGGTAATTGTGCCTACTGCATCGTCAAAAAAGCGAGGGGGAAACTTAGGTCATGCCCGGAAGATCTGATTTTAGAGGATGTAAAGAATGCAATTCGAGATGGAGTAAAAGAGATATGGCTAACATCACAGGATACGGGAGCCTATGGTCTTGATACTGGAAAAAACTTACCCGAACTTTTACAGAAAATTTTTGGGATACGAGGAAGATTCATGCTCAGGGTGGGGATGATGACTCCAAACCACGCCATGAAATTTTTGGATGAATTAATCAGGGCTTATAAGAATGAAAAAATATACAGATTCCTTCACATCCCCGTGCAGTCCGGTGACAATAATGTTCTTGGGGATATGAATCGTCGGTACAGGATTGAAGATTTTAAGAGGATTGTAAAAGAATTTAGGGAGAATATACCTCAAATAACTATCTCCACCGATATAATTGCCGGATTTCCAACAGAGGATGAATATGCATTTCAAAATTCCCTAAATCTGATAAAAGAAATAAAGCCCGAGATTTTGAACATATCGAGGTTCTGGAGAAGACCCGGAACTGGTGCTGAGAAAATGAAACCACTTCATGGAAGAATCACCAAGGAGAGATCAAGAAGATTGTTCGGTATATTTAAGGATATTGCATTGGAAAAGAATAACAAGTGGGTAGGATGGAAGGGAAAGGCCCTGGTCTCTGAGAAAGGAAAAACCGGCGGTTTCTGTGCTAGAAATTTTGCCTACAAGCCAATCATACTTAAATCTGAAAAAAATCTCCTGGGAAAATTTGTGAATGTGATAATTACCGAAGCCACATATTATGATCTAAGGGGTGAAATTATCCCTTAACCGCTGCCAAGACCAATCAGACTAATTCCAAAAATAATAACAAGAATCCCCGCCCATTTATAGAGATTCATCTTCTCACCCAGAAATTTTATGGACAGAATAGCGATCCACATGTAGCTGGTTGAGCATAAGGGATATAGCACAGATAATTCTCCGCCCTTGAGGCTGATCATGTAAAAGATGGATGAAATTCCATAAAGAATAAAACCATAGAACAATTTATAATTCCTCCTCAATTCTTTCAGATTTCTGGATAGGCTACCGCTTCCCATCTTAAAATACAATGAACCAAAGGATCCAAACACTGCACCCATTAATACCAAAGCAACGGCCCATAGCTCTGTTGTCATTTTCTACTACCCTTACCTATCAGAATTATACCCGCGATTATGACAAGAATCCCCAGCCACTTTAAAGGGTTCATGGAATCCGTTGGAAATAATCTTGGGGATAATAAAGAAACCCAGACATAACTGGTGGCATACAATGGATAAAGAACTGTGAGTTCTCCATATCTCAGAGCTATAATAAGTATGAATGCTCCTAAAGCATAACAGATAAATCCCAAGATTAGGGCATAGTTTGTGATCTGCGACAAAATATCAAGTGAAAGTCTGATAGAACCCAACTTCAAAAAAATCTGACCTACCGATGTCAATAAAGTACTGAATAAAACCAGAACTATGGCTTTTTTATCTGTCTTCATTCTATTCCTCAAACTTTAATCAACCTGCAGACAGATTGATCACAGCCTTTAAGAAAGGCTGGCGAAAGTATGGGGTATTTTCAATACCCCTTATTGAATCCCATCCATATCAACTCCCGGCCCATGCATTAATCAGATTTACCACATCTCCTAATTCTGCCTGACCCTCTACCCACAGGTTTATGAAATCAACAACTTCCTCAAGAGTTATCTCTCCGCACGGAGGATAATCTCCTGGAAGTTCACAGACTGGACCCTCTACCCAGGCATTTATCAGGTTTACAACATCCCCTAAATCCGCCTGACCCCCTGCCCAGAGGTTTATGAAATCAACAACTTCTTCTAAGGTTATCTCTCCACAAGTTGGATAATCCCCGGGGAGATCACACGGCCAGATTATCGTTGTGGTTGTGCTTATAGTTGTAGTTGTCGTAGTAAGTGGTAATGTAGTTGTAGTTCCCGGTATTGTTGT
>QMZG01000111.1 GCA_003663045.1 Candidatus Altarchaeales archaeon | reverse complement strand
TCTCTAGTTAATATTATTGGAGTTAATATTATTAGCAATTAAAATTAAATAAATATATATCTAAAATAGAAATATATCTTTGATAGAGAGATACCTGTGATATAAACATGAAGTGTAACAAGTTAATATACTAAGAAGTTAATATATTAGGAATTAAATAAATTGCGTCACTATTCGATCTGGATTGATAAATATAATAAGAACAGGGAAAGCCTGCTGAAAGACCTTGAGGGATACAAGAAGGGGATAGAATCCATCAGGAAAACTATCTCCGATAAAAATCTTATTCTGCCATTAGAAAAATCGGAATCTGAGATCAAGGCCAGGATGTGTTTTGTGGATGGCGGTGAGGGGATTAGGGAACTGCTTGGGGCGGCGATTTATCTTATCAGGGCATCCGGGTTGATTCTGGATAGAACCAAAAGGGGGAATAATGAGAAATTTGTTCGAGGCCTAGATATGAACATTCTGGATTATGATGACTACACCAAGGAGAGGGTAGAACTTTTGAGGGGGGCAATGGAATCTGATGTGGCTGCAAGGTGCATTGAAGAGCACGATCCAGAGTATTTGTTTATGGATGGCTCTCTGTATGTGAACTCCAGAAAAAGACCCATAGAGTGTGATGAATATCCCATATACAGGAAAAAATTTGTGAGGCTTTTAAAATTGTGCAAGAAAAAATCCATCCACATCATTGGGGTATCTGAAGACTCCAGATCGAGATTGTTTGTGAATTATCTCTCCAGGAAGTACAATATAAAATTTCCCAGATTTATGACAGATTCCTCTGTCCTGAGATTATTGGCAAAGAATACCAGATACAGAACAGTGGAATTTACTCCTCAATCCAAGTTTGAAGCAAATGATAAATTAACCTCAACACTAACTGCCTATTTTCCCACCGTTTATATTCAGCCCACGGAACTTTCTAACCCTCTGAGGGTAGATGTTCCGGATTGGGAGCACGAATTTGATAAAATTATCCGGTTAATAGTTCAACTCTCCAAGGGATCAAAGCAATATGGTTATCCAATACCACTTTATCTGGCTCATTTAGACGCAAGGATAGAACAGAAGCAAGCAGATTGGAGCATTACACAGTTAATTCATTATATGTCAAAGAATGATCCCGATTTATATGACACTATCCTGAGGGAAAGAAGACGTATCTATAGACCATGAGGTATTCTTAATGTTTTCTTTGACTGAGGCTAGTAGGTATACCACATGCCCAGAACAACGACCTTTATTTTTCCGCATTTTTTACCCAGTCTATAGTTTTAACTCTCCACCCCCAACCCTTACCCCCTATAAAAAGAAAAGAAATACATTAAAAATCCTGTTCAGCAGTAATTTTAACCAACCTATGTATGGGATCCTTATCCAGCCCCTGGCGGTTACCTGTGCATCGGTGACTGGCAACATATTGGCCGTGCATTGATCCGTTCCCTCATTGTTATCCCCCTTGGTGATATAGAATTCGAATTCACTTTCTTTTGGGAAATCACCATAGAGGCACCTCTCTGTTCCTTTCTGACAATTCTTTACATATGGGATAAATTCCTCTTCAAAATTCTGTTTCGTCTTGCAGTCTAATGTTCCTTTAATCTCCTGAATCTCCCAGTTTTTTACTCTTACTATGCCCACTACTCTATGAATAATGGGCTCATTACCCTTGGTTTTTTTATCTCTATTGAATATGATCACATCCCCAATCTTAGTTTCTGAAAAGAAAGGCAATATAGTCCCCTTACCGTCTGGTGTTATTACGAGGATCATATCCCCAACAGAAAACCCGCTTTTGAGTGGGAATTTCTCTATTTCTTTCTCTATCTCCCGTCCAGGTATTCTTTGTTTTATCCAATCTTTCCAGTTTACCCAATTTTTATGCACTCTGGATCCATAAGAACATGGACTGTCCAATAATATAGGATAGGTAACCTGAGCCAGTCCATAACTAACTGAGCCTATGGCGTCGTCTTCATGCAACATACTACAGGAGACTACCGCTACCAGGGGTACCGGCATGTGCGCCCCCAAGAGTAATCTTAGAACTATCAGGATTACTGCAAGTGTAATCAGAACCTCAGCTATATCCTTTACCCATGACTTTACCTCTTCCTTTAGCTTCATCCTATTTTCATTTGGAAATTCAGAAATAAACAGAAATATATTAATTAGTAAGTAAATGTATAAAAACATGAGAAAAATAGGAGAATGGAATTTGCATCTCGCATATCAAAATTAAAAGAATCCGCCACATTTAAATACTCCGCCATGGCAAAGAGAGAGGGTATTATAGATCTTACAATCGGAAGGACAAATTTCGACACCCCCATGGTGATTAAGGAGGCTGCAAAAAAAGCATTGGATGAAGGGAAGGTTCACTATACTCCAACAAGGGGCATTCCGGAGTTGAGAGAAAAGATTGTTGAGAAATTAAGGGATGAGAATTCTATTTCAGACCTGGATAAAGAGAGGGTGATTGTTAGCACTGGGGCAAAACAGATCATATTGGAGGCTGTAATGGCACTTATCAATGAAAATGATCCGGTTGCGATTCCAGATCCTTCTTGGGTAAGTTATGAGTCCATTGTTAAATTTTCAGGTGGCAAAATAATATGGCTTCCCCTAAGTGCGGAGAATGGTTTTATTCCAGATGAAAAATTTTTTTCAGTTTTCGAGAATTCCAATTCAAGGCTGATATTCTTAAACTCCCCCAATAACCCCACCGGGGCGGTTTATCCCAAAAAAGTAATAAGGAGCATAGTCGATATTGCAGAGAGGAGGGATTCGTGGATAATTTCAGATGAGATATATGAAAAATTGATCTATGAAGGAAAACACTTCAGTGCTGGAAGTATTTATCCAAAATGCATAGTGGTGAATGGGTTTTCAAAGGAATTTTCAATGACCGGATGGCGTCTGGGCTATGCAGCATGTAGTGAAAAAGAATTGATCGATAAAATGAATCTCATTCAGGGTCAGTCGGTTTCCTGTGCCACTTCATTTGCACAGTATGGTGCATTAGCAGCCTTTACCGAAGAGGCAAAAAAAGAAACAGAAAAAATGAGAGATGAACTAAAGAAGAGAAGGGATTACCTGATGAAAAGATTGAATGAGATGGATGTGCTCTGCATAAAGCCTAAGGGAGCATTCTATACATTCCCGTCTTTGGGAGAAATTGATGATATAAAATTCTCAGACAGATTACTCGAGAATGGTGTGGCGGTAATTCCAGGAAGCCCATTCGGTTCTTCGGGAAAAGGATGTGTAAGGATGAGTTACGGTGCTGCAAGCATAGAAGAACTGAAAAATGCAATGGATAAAATGCGTGACATAAAATAAAAATGGAATTGTTTTCAACACAGGTGTTAGCCTACATAGGGATGGTAGCAATAATCCTGTTATTTTTATTCATAGCAGGGTTATTGATAGCACTTACCGTTACCTATCTCATGTTTAGAAATACCAAAGTTATAAATTCTATTCATTCAAAATTCAGTTCCCTTGTTCTTAAAGTACTGCTTTCAATTTTAGATTTGTTATACATGCCAGCCAAGAAGGTCACCTTAGTGCTTGGAGGAAATGATACGATGATAGACATCGTAAGTACGGAGATCAGGAATATCTTGCTTAAGAATGAATTTGCTCAGGTTCCATTTAAGGATCGTATCGTAATCCTCCCGCAGTGTCTGAGGAGTCTGGAATGCCCGGCAAGATTCAGTTCAGTGGATGGGGCTCGGTGTGTTGGCTGCGGAAAATGCAAGATATTTGAGATAACGAAGAAAGCCAATGAATTAGGATATGAAGGGGTATATATCGCACCGGGGGGAGGTTTTGTAAGAAGAATTATTAAAAAGATAAAACCAAAAGCCGTTTTAGGCGTAGCATGCCCCTCTGAAGTAAATTTGGGGATGTTGGAGGTTTCTACTAAAGGAATTCCATGCCAGGGTGTGATTCTTCTGAAGACGGGCTGCGTTAATACAGATGTGGATCTAGACCTAGTATTTGAAACTATGGAGATTGGAAGGGAAAAATTAGACAATACGTTAATCGTTACACGGGTAAAAGAAGTTTG
>QMZG01000110.1 GCA_003663045.1 Candidatus Altarchaeales archaeon | reverse complement strand
GCCTCCTTTTTCTCTATCCTCTCCTTCCTTACGTTCAGATCGGTTTCCAAACCCTTCAATTCACTCTCCTTTCCCTTCAGTTGCTCTTCCTTCTCTCTTGTGATTCTTTCCCTTTCAATTAGTTCCTTCTCCTTCTTCCGCATCCTTTCCCAATCCTTTACCAATTCTTCCCCCCTTCTCCTTATCTCTTCCTCTTTATGCTTTAGTGCAATCTCCTCACCAAAAAATAGCTCTAGATCTTTTTCCTCTTCTGCTAATGTCCTCTCCTTTTCCTTCAATTCCTCCTCTTTTCTGGCTAATTCCTTCGCCCAGTTTTCTAATTCTTCCTCCTTGGATCTCTCATTAGGCATTTTGAAAATTATTTTGAAAATTAATTACTTTGTTCTATTTTATATTTTTATCATTATTAAACTTATTGATATTTATCTTTTTATTTGTATCTGCTCTTTATTACCCTTCTAATCTCCTCCGCCTTTCCCTCCCCAATGCCTTCTATATTCATTAACTCTTTTTTAGAAGCGTTCATTACATTGTAGACACTTCCAAATCTCTCCAGAAGCCTTTTGGCTAATATAGCAGATACATGAGGTAGGGATTCAACTACATATCTCTGTTTTTCTTCCAGTAAAAGGGGCTTTCTTTCTCCCCTCAGTGGGATCTCCCTACCCTCTCCCTCTTGCTCCCTTTTAGCAATAATATAGAGTAAATTTGCTGTATCTTCCTCATCCTTGGTTGGGATAATAGAAATTCCAAAATCTATTGCTAAAGAGGCAATTGCTCCCCTGATCGCATTAGGATGAATCCCACTCAGGGAATAGAGGTCTTCTTTACCCTCGATAATTAATATGGGAATTTCAAAATTCCTTGCAAGCTCCCCCGCCTGGGAAAACAGCCTTTTGTCAATTATAGAGCTTAGAAAATCTCCAACCGTCTTTCTTTCCACACATATCCTGTCACTTAAAATAAAATCCCCCACATCCAGTTGCTTTATATCAATATCTACCTTTTCTCTCAATATCTCCAATATCTCAGTTTTCCTTTCCCTAACATCAACATAGATCTTAATTCTTTTCTCTTCACCTTCTTCTGCCTCCGTAACACCATAACTTATCAAACTTTTTTGTCCAATATCACCCTCAAATCTACTGCGCATTCTCCTCACTATATCCTCCATTTTTCTCTCCCTATGCACGGAAGCCCAGTAATATGCCTCATCCCTAGTTTGTTTTGCCATCAGAACAATCACATTACCGGTAATAGTTCTTCCAGTTCTACCCCTCCTTTGAATTGATCTAATCTCTGAGGGGATTGGTTCATAAAAAATCACCAGATCCACCTTCGGTATATCCAAACCCTCCTCAGCCACAGATGTTGCAACCAAAGCGGTGTACATGCCTTTGTCAAAATTATCCAAGACCTTTATCTGCTCCTTCTGGGTCATCCCTCTCCTACCATCCTTCATTGCCTGACCGATAAACTCATGTGCCAGAATATCGTTCTCATTCAATTTTTCTATTATCCTATCCACTGAATCCCTATACTGTGTAAAGATAATGATCTTCTCATTCTCATGTTTCTTTACTATCCTCACCAGTTCATCAAGCTTTGGATGATCAACCTTCATAACATTCAAATCGTGAACCATCTTTGTCAGGGATATCATCCTCTCATCCAAAAATAGCCTCTTTATAGCCTTTGATCTCTGCTTCTTTAGTCTTTCCAGATAGTTGTCTAAGGAGGATATTCCCTGTGTTTCTAAAAGCTCAAGGGCGTGATTTATTTTAATGGTCCCTGCAACCAGAGAAGCGGGAATGAATGAATCCATTCCGGAGGTAATCTCCTTTCTTATATCACTCTGAATCTTTAGCAATGTCCTCTTAGTTATCTTACTCAAATTGGCACTTTCCAGGTAACCATAATCCTTCAACTCTCTCGCATACTGTCTCAATATATCCTCAATGATCCTTTTGACCTTTTTGAATTCATCCGGCAGTTCTACCTTTATCCACTGCATCCTGGTTTCCTGAATATATGGCTTTACATCTATATCGTGCTCCGTCTTTGCCTCTACCCGTTCAATAAAGAGATTCTTACAGATCTCCTTCACAGTTTCCCGATCACTACTTGGAGAAGCGGTCAATCCGAGGATTAATGGATTTCGAGCCTTTTTCATATATTCTTCTGCAATAAATACATATGAATAATTCCCCACAGAGCGATGACATTCGTCAAAAATAATTAACGATAGATCTCTGAGATCTAGGCCGCGAATAATATCGTTCTCAATTGTCTGTGGAGTGGCAAAGATCAACCTGTTTTCATCCCAGAGATTTTTCCTCTTGGGTATGGCATCCATCCCCGTCAGGGTTACCATTCCCTCCAGATTCAAAATCTTCTGAAATGTCCTATTATGCTGAACTGCCAAAGGTCTTGTTGGAGCTAAAAAAAGAACCTTTGACTCCGGGAACTTATGCAGTCTATGAGCTGCTACCATCGCAGCTATAATGGTCTTTCCCAACCCCGTGGGCAGAACAACCAGGGTATTGGCGTCAATCGCCCTTGAAACAATACTCTCCTGATACCTTCTGAGGCTTACTGTGTTTTCTTTTATCAGGGGATGGGTTAGGTACATTTTTTGTATTTGATTGTATTTATATATTGGGAATTGGAATGAATAATTGAAAATAAAAATCGCAGGTAAAAATCTACAATCTGTGGGTACTGATAAACCTTTTGCATGTTGAGGCGTAATCATTGATATGAAAATAGATGATCTCAACATGTCGAAAAGAAAGCATATTTATATCTTTGCAACGATAAATAGATAACAAGTAGGGATTGTGCTATAAAATCCAGCACAATGTTATTCGGAACTACTATTTAAATAAAATTGTATCTAATAGTTGGCATAGATCCCGGAACCACGACGGGGATTGCGGCATTGGATTTTAATGGAAATCTTGTTGATGTATTCAGTTCTAAGGATTTTGGTTTAGATAAGACCATTGAGTATTTGATCTCACTGGGAAGTGTTTCTATGATCGCTACAGACGTTAATCCCACCCCTCATTTTGTTTCAAAACTTTCTGCCCAACTTGGCTCGGCTGTATTTACACCTACAGAATCATTGTCCGTGAATGAAAAAATTTTTATAACCAAAGGATACAAGGTTGATGATTCTCATCAGAGGGATGCGCTCGCCGCAGCATTGACAGCATTTAATAAATTCAGAAATAAATTCCAAAAGATCGATTCACTTAAACTTGGAATTGCCGGGGATGATGTAAAACGCTTGGTACTCCATGGATTATCAATAAGTAAGGCACAGAAAAAATTGGAGGATGAGAAAGGTGAGAAGGGGATAGGTAAAATAAAAATAGAGAAGGTTATTCAAGAGGAAAAGCCGATAAAAAAGAAATTAATCTCAAAGGAAGAAAATAAAATCAAAAAACTGGAAAAACGGAATCTGATCTTAAGAAAGCAGATATATAAAAAAGAGGGGGAGATAAAAAGATTGAGAAATGCCATCTCTAAAATCAAAAAACGATACGATATAGAATTGAAGGAGAAGATTGAGATCAGAAAGAGGGATCAAAGTATAAGGAATTTAGAATACCGCCTGGATAATCTTAAGAGAAAACTTGAGGAGTTAAAGAAATTAAAGAAACTTTGGCAAAAGGCGGCTAATGGAGAAATACTTCCAATAGGCATATTTCCGGAACAAATCAGGGGTTTGGTTTGGATAAAGAGAAGATTAAAGAAAAGTGATTTGAACAGATTAGCTGAGATAGAGATAGCATTTACAGACGATCCGATGAATAGAAAATTCCTGATTGATAATGGGATTATAACCGCGAATACTGGATATTTGAGTGAATTTGAAGGATGTGGTTATGTCTATGCTAAGGATATTGCAAAGATAAAGGATGAGTATATGAAAGAGATAAAGAGTATATCGTTGAAGGAGATCATTGAGGATTATAGAACTGGTCGGGGTTGATCAGGTAGATAAGTGCGGTTTTCTGTTCTATCCAGTGACATACCTTACACTTTTTCCTTAAAATATAGTTCGCAAGGTATTAAATAACCGATTCCTTGATGTGGTCTTTCATAGTTCCAATGATGGAT
>QMZG01000109.1 GCA_003663045.1 Candidatus Altarchaeales archaeon | reverse complement strand
CTCCGACAGGTCCATTAATTTTGTTAATTAAGAGCCACTAATGAGCGAAGCGAATGTATGTGGCTCGTTTCTCGTCGGGAAACTCCGACATGGAGATAAAGAAGTGGGAAAAGATAAAGACTTAGCCTCTTTATTCCTCAATCAATTTCCTGATCTCCTTTGCCTTTTCAAAAGAAAGATCTATTGCCGAGAGGATCTCCTCTTCTTTAAAAGAGCCATTGCCTCCCTTCTGCATAGCATTTATAGTATCGGTAGTAGCTATCGTAAGCCTCGAATCCATAGCATACTCTTCATCTAGGTTTGGATCTATTAGAATAGAATTCCCGATCTTTGCTACCGTGCATGGAATTGGCACACAGGTTATGGGTAGTTTGCCCTCAAATTCTCCATAGATTATTTTACCGTCCTCATACTTGGGTATCCTTGTGTTCATTAGGGCAGATATAGAAGCTATGCCACTGGCATCAATTAAATTCCCATTATGATCTAAGATATGAATGTCTATGAAAACAATCCATACCTTATCCTCTTCAATAAAGAGTTTTTTTGTGTCTATCGCCCCAGATTCCCTGATTCCACGATCGACAACCCTTGCTACTTCTATAGCCTCTTCTCTTGGAGGCCCAGATTCAAATGTTGGAGAGGCCATAGGTCTGAATTCCACACTGGTTGTCATCACGCCCTCTTGTGGCTTATCTGGATATGGTTCCCCAACGCTCATGCTGATCCCCACAAGGACCTTTGTTTTACCGAGTTTTATTAAGGAAGAGCCACAAGCCTTATCATCTACATAATTCTTCTCTATATCCATCTTCCTATATTCATCAAATCCTCTGCCATCAATTCTTTTTCCTTCATTAATGAGATTAGTAATATAGTCCTTTCTTAGATATGCCTCAATTTCCATCATCGTTTCCTCCCTCACCTACAAACCTCTTCATGCTTCCTAAGAGTGTATTTTTCTGCATCTCATAGACCTTCATGGCACCCTTAAATGCCAATTCGTATGCTTTCTTAAATTCATCCTTGGTTAGTTTGCCATCCATCTGCAAGAGAACTACCTCCCCCTTTCGGGGAATAATAGCTAAGGGAAGATCGCATTCGCCATAATTGTCTTCTTCCTTCATGAGATCAACAACAATCTCACCCTGTATTTTACCCGCAGAACACGCAGCCACCAAATCCCTCATGGGAATCCCAGCGTCTGCCAATGCCAGTGAAGCGGCCGTTAAACCAACACACCTCGTACCTGCATCTGCCTGTAGGATCTCTATAAATACATCAATAACGGTATTGGGAAATTTTTCCAGCATTACTACCGAGCTCAAAGCCTCTGTAGTGACCTTTGATATCTCCACCGATCTTCTGTCGGGACCAGGCCTCTTTCTCTCCTCAACAGAGAATGGAGCTAGGTTATATGTACATCTCAATAATGCCTTGGTGGGATCCTGTAGGAACTTGGGATGAAGCTCTCTAGGTCCATAGACGGCTGCCATAACCTTATTTTTACCCCATTCCATATATGCAGAACCTACAGCTCTTTCAAGTACAGAAACCTCCATCTTCACATCCCTTAACTCATCAAAATCTCTACCATCTAACCTCTTTCCATCCTTGATTAAAACCATTTCTTCATTACTTGACATTTTAATTCCTCTCAGCCTTTAATAAAGGCTGATTAACGACGGTTGCTTCGCAACCGACCATTTAATATAATTTTAACATTAATTTAACATATATTACTATCTAACATATATTACTTTTTATTGAATTCACCGAAGGTGAATCCCCTTCTCTTTTTCGCCACCGTTTTTCTCCTTCACAACCGACTTTACAGTCGGGTGTGTGTCTGACCAAAGATCAGCCACATCCAAAGAGAAAAAAGGCCGTTAAGTTTTTAAGATTCCTTTTTCAGAATTTCTGCTATCTTATCTGTAAGACCCCGAGTCTGAGCATATCTTTCTATTCTTTTTATTATCCTAACAGCGAGATCTACATTCCCTCCTTTGATCCAGATCTTCCCATTCTGTCCAACAATTATCTTAGATTTGGTTTTTTCTTTGATCATGTTAAGCATGGATCTTCTTTTTCCAATTACCCTGGGGACCCTTTTAGGATTCACATCTATAATCAAGCCACCCTCTATCTTCCATGGCCTTATTAGTTGGCAGGAATAAACCTCATTCACCTCCGATATCTTAGCGGTTATTATATCACCCACCTTAAGATACCGACTGAGGTCTTTTTTCATCGCATCCTTAGATACCTCCTCACCACGCATAGAGCAATTATAAGGGGAATTTATATCTACAAAAAATATGTCAACTAGAACATTTGTAATTACACCAATTATTACATCATCTTCTTTAGGAATGTATATTCCAGTGGATGGTATAACCTTGACCCTTTTACCCTCTATTCTAACCATGCCTTCTACAGATGAATAAACATGGTTATTCTCACGAAAGCAGTTCAGGTCATGGTATAAATTTTCCCCCAATAACTGACCCGGAATTACCAGATCTCTATCCTTGACATTTAACATAGATTCACCCACTTATCTCAGAACCTTGATCTTCACATCACCATGAGTCAACGAATTTAATCTGCTATAAAATTCATCCTGAATTCCAGCCGGGATTTCCAAGAGACAGAGTAGATCACCCTTATCCCATTCCTCCTTCTTTACCTCACCGAATTCTCTTAATATTCTGTATGAATTTCCCGCATAATTTGCGGGTATTTTAACAGCCAACTCTAATGTCTCAAATTTTATGGGTAATATCGGTCTTATTTCTTTAACCACGGAATCAACCTGCTCCTTAGTACTTCTGAATGGGTCAATGCTTATCTTGGCCTCTTCTATAGCCTTCTCTATTCGGGAAGGGGGATGAGGGGTCTTAGTCTGAGGATTTATAGCATTTCTTGCTATTATGGATACGATCTTTTTTCTCTTTTCTTCAATCATCTTCTTTCTCTGTTCCAATGTAAAATGAAGTTCCCCCTTCTTTATTATTCTATCCACAACTTCATTAAGCTGAATGGTTCCAAGGATCTTATTCATAACCTCTTCAGAAGCCCGTTTTCCCGCTTTAGCATCCTTAAAGACTTCCCTTGCTGCCAATAATTCATTAATATCTACTTTTTTACCTTCTTTATAATCTAGAGCGAGATCGGGATCTACAAATATCTCAAAGTTCTCTCCATGAGTCTTCAATCTGGCGATTACGGCTTTATCTAAACTGACCATTTTAATATCCAGAGAATGCAAGATATAATCAAAACAACACGCCATAGAAATTTAACCCTGCTATTACCTATTATCTATCCTCAGACCTCTCCCTCCTCTCGGATTCCAACTCCCTACCTAATCTCTCGAGGGATCTCTCAATTTCCTCCTTACTCACCTTTTTGTACTTTTCCTTCACTTCAATAGTGATCATCTCAATATTCTCCTTTTTAATCTTTTTTTCTGAAACTATATTGAGTCCCCTCAAGGCCAGATCTATGGCATCGGCTCTTGACATCTTCTCCTTATAGTATTTCTCAAAGATTTTTTCTACATCACCCTTTCCCATCCCAATGGAAGTGGCAGTATACTGAGTAAATGCCCCACTGGGGTCTGTTTCAAAAAGGAAGGCTTCCTTATTTACCCCAGCAATTAGTAAAGCGGTGCCGAACGGTCTCGCACCACCATACTGAGTATAAACCTGTTTTATGTCACATATTTCCCTGGTAAGGGTGGGAACGGAAATCGGTTCATTATAGGCAAGCCTATTTCTTTGTGCCTTGAGACGAGCATCCTCGATAAGTCTTCGGGCATCCGCTACCAGGCCAGAGGTAGCGATACCAATATGCTCATCAATTTGAAATATTTTTTCAATTGAAGCGGGAACTATTAATCCCGATGCAATATTTTTATCTACCGCCAAAAGAACGCCATTTTCGTAGGTAATACCACAAGCGGTAGTTCCCCTCTTAACAGCCTCTCTGGCATATTCTACCTGAAATAATCTGCCATCTGGGCTGAAGACCGTAATTGCCCTATCATATGCAGCGGGCCCCATTGGATACATTTTTTACCTCTTAGGTTATTAGGTAATCTAATAGGATTTATTGCTTAAATAAGAT
>QMZG01000108.1 GCA_003663045.1 Candidatus Altarchaeales archaeon | reverse complement strand
GGAAAAACCAGAAGGTTATCCGAACTGGATGAGGTCTCTGCTATGGAAGAACAAGGACCTGATAACTGCTTTATCTTCTTGGGCTGAGTTGAGGCATGACACTATTTTGTATGTAAAGCAGAGTTATACAAGGGCCGTTGCTATAGGGGAATCAGCAGCACCAATGGAAGCCAAATATTATGGTTATGTAGAACCAAATCCAGAATTGTTTGCGAGGGCTAAATTTATTACCGAATTTCTAATTAAGGGTTTGGAAGAGCAGGATTGCATGACCGAAGAAGTGAAGAACTCTCTTGAGCAGAGCAAGGATATGATGGAAAGATTGCAAAAGATTTCTGAAAAGGAGCTGGAAGGAAAATCTCTAAGCGAGGAGGATTATAATTACATAGAGAATATTGATTCTACCTTCAATAAAATTATTGAGGATTTGGCCTCTGCATTGACGGTAAAGGAAGGAGGTTGTTCTGGTCCTAACTGCGAAGTAAAAACAAGTTTGGAAGGAAAAGATGATGCATTCAAGACAACAATAATTGCTGATGTTCACACAGAGACAAATACAAAGAAGGCATTAGAGGTTGGAACTGGAAAAATTGACTGGATAATTGTTGCTCATAAATCGAAGGATGGAAGAATTGGTCTTGCTGTCGGTCCAATGTTCAGTTACTATGAATTCCCTTGGCCGATGAAGGACAGATTAACGGATGAGAAATGGAGAAAACTAATCTCGGGAGAAATTGAAGGAATGCCGGAAAGACCGGATTGGATAGTTGATTTTATTTCTTAACTTTTTATTTCTTAAATGTGAAATATAGAAATAAAAATGGACATTAAGCTGATTGCATATACACCAAATCCCGATAGAGTCTGCGCATCTGCGGCGTTTACATCTTGGAAAAAATTATCCACGAAGGAACTCTTTGAGGAATTATCTGATAAGGAGGCCTTTGATTTTCTAAGAATGGTCTTGGGCTTTGGTCATGTTTCTGTTGCAGAGCATGCAACTTTTACATTCAGCATTAAGGGGATTTCTAGGGCGGCGTCGCATCAATTAGTCAGGCACAGAATCGCATCATACACGCAACAGTCACAGAGATATATAAAATTCAAGAAAGATGAGGTAGAATGTGTAATCCCCAAGAGTATAGAAAAAAGCAGATTTGGGAAAGAATTTCGTGAAATGGTGAAGAAAATAGCCGAATTTTACGAAAGGATGTCTAAAGAAATTCCGGTTGAGGATTCCCGCTACATACTTCCAAATGCCACAAAGACCAACATAGTTGTTACGATGAATGCTCGCGAGTTATTACATTTCTTTGGCCTTAGGTTATGTAATAGGTCCCAGTGGGAGATTCGGGAATTGGCTCAGAGAATGCTTGATGAGGTAAAAAAGGTAGCCCCAGTTCTTTTCGAAAATGCTGGGCCAAGATGTAAAGAACTCGGTTATTGTCCAGAGGGGAAGTTGAGCTGTGGGAAGATGCCCACAAAGGAGGAGGTATTAAGGGGGGTATTAAGGAAATAATTTTAACCAGATATACCTCCGGATGCCCTCACCTCGACACCCTCGACATAGTCCTCGGAAATTTTTTTTAATTCATATAGGAATTTATCCGGATATGGCTTTAAATCTGTATCCATCAGGGTATTCTTATCCAAAAACTGCTGAATTCCATATTTCTTGGCCCCCTTTATTAATTTAAAGATCTTTATGAAATCGTCCTTGGTTAATAGGGGATAGCAGGTCGTTCTGAATTCGTATTCGATCCCGGAATTCATTATCACATCGATTGACTCCTTTATTTTATCAAGATCAACCTCTACATTAACGATCTCTTTGTATTTTTTTAGTGGCGCCTTCACGTCCATCGCTATATAATCTATTAATCTCTTAGAAATTAATTTTTTAATCATCCGGGGATTTGTTCCATTCGTTTCCAATCCAACCAAAAAACCCATTTTCTTTATTCTCTGAATGAAATCCGGTAGATCATTATGTATGGTTGGCTCTCCCCCGGTTATAATGACCCCATCCAGTAAACCCTTTCTTTTTCTGAGGAAGCTAAATATCTCTTTCTGGGGAATTCTCCCGCAGGTTCCCTCAACCAGAGAGGGGTTGTAGCAATAGGAACAGCGAAAGTTGCAGCCAATAGTGAATATTATACAGGATAGTCTCCCCGGATAATCTATTAAAGAGAGTTTTTGTAGTCCACCGATCTCCATTTTCATAATTTGAATGTCCTCCTCTGCCTAAATTCTGCCTCTTTCCCTGGATTCCACTGGGATACCGGTCTTAGATAGCCAACAGACCTCGAGTAAACCTCACAGGTTTTTCCGCACTCTGGACAGGTTTCGTGTTCCCCGGAGATGTAGCCATGCTCTGGACATATACTGAAGGTGGGGGTTATTGTAAAGTATGGGAGCCTGAAATTCTCACAGATCCTCTTAATCAACCTCTTTATGGAATCTATCGATGTTAATCTCTCGCCCACGAATCCATGAAGGACGGTGCCACCGGTATACATTATCTGTAACTCATCCTGTAATTTCAGGGCCTCAAAGAGATCATCTGTGTAATTTACGGGGAGCTGGGATGAATTTGTATAATACGGCTCTGCACCCTTTTTAACCTCTTCATTATTTGCAACTATTATCTCCGGGTATTTCTCTTTATCTATCTTTGCAAGTCTATAAGAGGTTCCCTCGGCCGGCGTGGCCTCCAGATTGTAGATATTTCCAGTTTCCTCCTGAAAGTCAGCTAATCTCTTTCTCATATAGTCGAGGACCCTCAGTGCAAATTTTATTCCCTCCCTGGAGCCAATATCCGTATTCATGAAATTCAAGAGGGATTCGTTCATCCCAATCAAACCGATGGTTGAGAAGTGATTCTTCCAGTATCCATTAAATCCCTTCTTTATGTTTCTCAGATAAAATCTCGAATACGGATACAGTCCCTTCTCGGTAAAATTCTCTATCGTCTTCCTCTTTATCTCCAGTGAGTTTTTTGCTATAACCATCAACCTGTCCAATCTTTCAAAATACTCATCCTCATCCCTGGATAGGAAACCGATCTTTGGCATGTTTATGGTTACTACGCCAATTGAGCCCGTTAAAGGATTCGCACCAAATAAGCCGCCACCCCTCTTCTTTAGTTCTCTCTTATCCATGCGCAGTCTACAGCACATTGATCTCACATCATCCGGCTTCATATCCGAGGATACGAAATTGCTAAAGTAGGGAATCCCATACTTGGCCGTCATCTCCCATAATCCCCTATAATTTGGATCATCCCAATCGAAATCCTTTGTAATGTTTAGGGTTGGGATCGGAAAGGTAAAGGGTCTTCCCTTTGCATCCCCTTCTAGCATTACCTCCCCAAATGCCCTTACAAACATATCCATCTCTGGTTGAAATTCACCGAAGGTATCATCCATTGTTCTCCCACCGATTATGACGGGCTCGTTCTTCATAAAATCCGGAACCTTCAGATCAAGGGTTACATTGACGAATGGGGTCTGGAACCCCACCCTGGTGGGTACATTTAGATTGAAAATAAATTCCTGCATCGCCTGCTTGACCTCATTGTAACTCAGATTATCGTATCTTATGAACGGCGAGAGATAGGTGTCAACGTTGGAGAATGCCTGAGCCCCAGCGGCCTCTCCCTGGAGCGTGTAAAAGAAATTCACCACCTGTCCCAGAGCGACCTTAAAGTGCTTCGCCGGTCTGGATTCAACCTTCCCTGGAACGCCCTTGAATCCCGAGAGCAGCAAATCCAGTAGATCCCATCCGACGCAGTTGTGATTCCACATACCATTTACTAACAATGTTCCAGATTTAGTTGTAATATCATAAATGAATTCGTCGGGGATATCTGTCTCTTCCCTATTTATTATCTTGTGCCATTCATCTACATCTATTTTTCTGAATGATAGACCATAGATTGGATAATTCTGGACGATCTTTCTCCCTTTAAATTCCCTTACACTTCCTTGCCCCTCTATACTCCTATCCCTTGGTGTAAATCCAAATAGTTGCATTACAACAGCTATTTGCTCAAGCATTGTCCTCGAGGAGAGTCTTAATGAAAACGTTGTTCCGGATGTATTAATTGAGCCATCTCCATCCAAGATACCAGAAATTAATCCATCTACAAAATCTTTGTTATAAGAG
>QMZG01000107.1 GCA_003663045.1 Candidatus Altarchaeales archaeon | reverse complement strand
TATTCTTATACCTGCATTTCCCGTGCCTGCAGAATACACATAGTTGTTTGTGAATGTTATGTTCTCGCTGTAAATTGCTCTCAATCCCTCATGTCCTGCCTGGATAATCTTGCAGTCCCTAACTACAGAGTTGTTTGTATGGCTAAATTCCACACCATCGGTCCAGAAATTGATCATCTTCACATCTTGAACTGTGATATTATTGGAGTTGTAGAGATGGAAGGTATCAACATCGCTGTCTATTCCCTCGGGAACAGGGCAGTTACCCTTGTTTCCATCTATGGTTAAATTTTTAATAATTGAAGATGAAACTCCATTAGCAGTGATAACTGCCCAATACTCTTTTGTGCTTCCATCTTCAATCTTTATTGTTGTTTTCTCCGTGCCTTCTCCTTCAATGGTAATATTAGAATAAAGATTTATCGTATCCCTAACAACACACTGACCACTGATTATTACTTTACCGCCCCCAATCATTTTAAGGCTTTCTACTGCCGCATTTATTTTCTCTTGATCACTAACATTATCGCATTCATAATCTCCCCCCACTTTAATATAGATAGTTCGTTTGGCCTTTTTTAACCCAACAGTCAGGCTCTCAGTTGTGTTTGCTTTAAGAAGCTTTGTTAAATATCCTTTTTTTGAAAATTTTAACGTGTATTCACCGGGTGGTAGGTCAATTTTAAAATAGCCGCTCCCATTCGTCGTTGCAAAACAGTTTGCATTAAGACAAGTAACATTAACATTCTCTAAAGGATTGGTAGGCTGACCTTCATCGTTTACCTCTTTTACATACCCCTCTATAGTTTCTGTTACCTTCAGATAATCCTGCAAGATTTCTTCTTCGCTAAGAGATCTGTTATAAATTTTCAACTCATCTATTATTCCGGTAAAATAAGTACTAAACTCTTCCTGAGCATCCGCTTCCTTTGCGTTCCACGCCCCGATATGAATCGGTCTTTGAGAGGTGTAGATTGTCGATGGAGCGTCATCTATTGCTTCGAGATTTCCATTTACATAAATTTTCATTTTTTCACCATCGCTAATAAAAGCAACGTGATACCACTCACCATCAATTTTTCCCGTTTCTATCCAATTTGACCCGCTTCCATCTCCGGCTGGGCTTAATCCAAAATCAAATTTTTTATCCTCCACCGTGCAAACATATGATCTGTTGTTAACCTTTGGCTCAACAGATTTATCATAGTACCATCTATCAACAATCGTCCCCCTCTGAGTCGATTCGGGTTTTACCCAAGAAATAATTGTTATCTCTTTATTTATCGAATTTATTGTCGGCGAAGAATTTATCTCAACATAACCCTCTTCGAATCGTAAAGCCTTTCCTATCCTTCCTTCGGTCCAACTTGCATTATGAATAACCCCATGATTTTCATTTCCCGATAGATCATAGGCAATATCCCCTTCTCCCTCATCAAAACTGAGATAAGTAACGGCATCTGTACTAACATTCGTATAATTTTTAACCTCGCATTTACCCTTATCAACATCGCACTCAACTTTTGTATTCCCTTCAATATCTAGATTTTTTATTTCAGCTACTTTTCCATCTTTTTCTGCTCTTATCGTGTAGGTATAATTTATTGTTTTAATGCCCTCATTCGGCTCTCCTCTTAGCCAAACATATACCCAAGGGCCATCGTTATCAAATCTATCTATAGTGACATCAAACTCAAAAGTAAATGAACCCGTAACCTGGTTTATCTGGTAATATTTTAGATTTTCAAATTCTTCTGAAAGGTTTGGATTCGTTGAGTAGTCATTACAGTTACCATTTACGCAGAGATCATCAATTCGAAAATCTAATTCTCCCCTATAAACCCTGGTATGAATTCTTATATCAGAGCTCGTCTCATTCCAATAGATCTCCCTTGTCCCTTCATTTCTTATCTGAAATGCAACCTCGTCTAAGCTTAAATCAAATTCTGCCGGAATGGTAAAGGAATCATTCCATATCTCCTCCCCTTCTTTTTTTACATTAATAGTTAATTCCTTACTACTGTTGTTAAAAATGACTTTTACATGATATTTTTTACCTTCTTCTATGATATTGTCCCAAACCAAAGAGATATTCGATTTATGCAATATCCTTCCATGAACATTGTCAAATACATCAACCATCATATTTCTCGCATAACTGGAAGGACCAGCAAACCAGCCTATCCTTACTGCGTCTCTGTCTCTGGAGAGTTTTTTCACATAATCCGTAACAATAAATCTTGAGCTTCCGGTGGCGGTCTCTTTTTTCTCGCTAACAATCCTCCTTTGATGATAGAAACAATCGTATTCGCTTTTTGAACCCTTTGCCCAAACCTTACTCATCTCCTCTTTTTCTGGATAAAAATTCACATCATCAACTTCATTTTTAACAGTAACATTTCCATCCGTAATTACATCTAAATAGTACTTTATCGCCGCAAATTTTTGAACATAGTTATTATCAATATCTTTAAAAATCCCCGGGGTTATTTCTATATCATCTACATCGCAGTTAACACAGCCTATTCCACTATCCAAGTAACTTTTCCAGTCATATGGGCTACCATCACAATAGCACGTATGACTTTGGCCACTAGTCTGAGCCAAGGATTCTTTAATCACTAACTTACCGTTTCTAACTTTAATATCGTAAAGGTTAATCTTGTCTCTATGGGCATTAATAAGGAATGTGACATTTATCTCTTCGTCCTTTCCCTCAAAAACCACGTCCTTTACTATAAATTCATCAAGGTTTACATCATCTGTATATGCCCAGAACGATTTATTTCCTTTTAAGAAATCCCTTTCCTCTCTTAATACGTTGCTATAACTTCCAGTACATGTATAATTCCCAATATCGCTTTCTGTAAGGAGAAAGGTTGAATTCTCAATTACCACATAATAGGGCGAATCCAAAAGAAAATGGGTGCTATTTAAAATATTTGAGTTTTTAATCACCACGGCGCAATTGCATGAATGTCCTAAAGGCATAGTATTATAAAGATAACCCCTCTCTTTTATATGAGGGTCCTGCCACAATCTCTCATTCCCATAGTGGGTACTTGAAGAAGCAAAATTCCATGTGAAAACCCCATCAGAGGTTACCGTAGAATTTTTTATTTCGAGCCAAGAAGAATATTTTACCGCAAACTCATAACCATCTTTGATAATGAGGGTTTCATTTTCGATTATTAATCTTGAAGCCTCATCTAAAACTAGATTTGTATTGCAGACAGCAACCTTATTCACTTCATCATAACTAAAGAGTTCTGGTGAATTAATCTCTTCTGCTATTTCTTTCAGGGTAATATTCCTGCCCTTTATGATAATTCCATTCTTGTAAATGGGATAATAACCATAGTCGTGACAATAATAGTTTGAAATATATGAACCGTACTCTATCTCATTTTTTGGAAATATATATCTATCTTTGTAGACCTCAATAGAATCTAAAAATACATCATAATCTCCATCCATTAATCTCACGAATATCCCTCCGGAGGTATTAATTGAATTGTCATGGGTCCAAATATCAAAATATTTGTCTTCGTATTGATAAAACCACCCCTCTTTAGTTCTAATTATGGTTACTGTGTGCCATTTATCATCTGAATATATCCCAGCGCCATCATAATCAAAACTAAATCCATTTACCGTGCAATGATGGTGGGCATCCCAAACCCTCGAATAGCAGACATCCCCATCCTCAGAATTGGTGATATAACAAAAATCTGCTATTTGGGCTCTGCTTCCTTCTGGAAATTTATATTTGAATCTCCAAGTTCCATAAGCTACATCGGAAGGCAGGTAGGAGTAAGTAAAAATATCCGCCCATCCTCTTTCAGGAGTTGGAGGAACTGAATAATCGCTCCATTCGGGCAACGCTCTTCCCCAGGGGTCTGTCTCCGTTCTGTTTTGACTCTTTTTGTCGGCAAAATACTCAAATACATCTGGCGCCTCTGATTCGTTTAGAGTGGAAATAATCCATTCGTGATGGGCTTCTCCATTTTCATTGTAGGCTTTGACATGCACTTCAAATATGCATTCTGAGGGGTCTTGAGAGCAGTTAAGAGAAGGGACTGTAAAGGTAAAGGTGTTTGAGTTTACTCCTTGATCTACCTTATTGACAGACCAGTTATAACTGCAAGTTTCGTTTGCTGTAACAGAG
>QMZG01000106.1 GCA_003663045.1 Candidatus Altarchaeales archaeon | reverse complement strand
CTGCATTCTATCAAATAGGTCACCCCTATTGGTCATGATCAGGGTCATAACCTCCTGAAATCCAAAACCCAGCATTAATTCCCTTACATTACTTGAAAATTTTTCCAGTGGATCTTTTTCGCCGATTGTCCCCATTTTTGGTATCTCTGGCTCGAAATTTTCATATCCATGGGCTATGGCGATGTCCTCTACCAGGTCAATGGCATGGAGGACATCTGTCCTGTATGGAGGAATTGAAACATGGATTTTATCAATTTCATCCGCATCAAATTTAACCCCATATCGCATCCTCTCCAGAAGTTCCTTTATCTCTTCTTTATTGAAATTCATGCCCAAGAGTTTATTCACATATCCCACTCGTAGAGGCATTAATCTCGGTTTTAGGTCCGGTGTTTTCATCCTGTCTGTTTTTAATATGGAATTATTCTATAAAGAATTAAGCAAAATTAACCAGAATGGAACTCCAAATCTTTTATACAAAGAATTGTAAGGGATTTCTGAAACCGGTTCAAGAGATTCTTGAAGGGGTCTATGGACTAAAGACATTCGGGAATAAGCCACTGGAATTGATTGAAAATGCATATAATCCCAAAAGGAATCAGTACGATGCTACCTCACTTTTAGATTATTTAATTCGAACTAAAGAGGGAAAAATTGCACTCTGGATTATAAACAATGATATTTACTGTGAGGATATGAACTTCGTCTTTGGCTATGCCGCATTTCATCATGGAGCGGTCCTCTCCGTATTTCGCTTGGATTCACTAGAATTAATACAAAAGGAGGCCGTTCATGAAGTAGGTCATGTTCTGGGATTGGGGCATTGCGATAATGAATGCGTGATGCAATTCTCGAATTCCCTGCAAGAGGCAAAGGAAAAGCCAATGAAAGTTTGTGAAAAATGCAGGAAATTAATAAAGCTCGAATAACCAAGGATGATCCTGCGGCTTATTTAGAAATTCCAATTTTTTTTGATCTCTGATCATGAAATAGATCTCCTCCGATCTCTCAAAACCGAATTCAGAAAGATCCCTCGCCTTAACTTTTCTTAATTCTGGAACATATTCATAATTTTCATTTCTTTTGAATCCATCAATCAGTTCGAAGTATGCCCCCCCTTTTTTCTCTTTTATTGGCTCATAGATAGAAGAAAATTTATCGCTTACCAGATTTGCCATCTTCAATTCTTTTTTTGATGGATTAATTGTGATATGTCCGTAATTTGGCGGTATGATTACTTTGTCACCCCTCTCCACTTCAATTAAAATCACATCGGTGATTTTCCCATTTTCTAATCTCTGTAAGAGGTAATGAGCCCTTCCCTCCAATACCTCATAGATTTCCGTATAGGAAAAATTTGTTCCCTGGATAGGGGGATGATAGTGCCCCATAGTTTTTATGTATTCTTTACCTAGAATTCTGGGGGGGATTATGGTAATGTCATATCTTAGATTTTCCCTTCTCATTATTTCCCTGTCGTTCTCATCCAAAGCAAGATCCCTGTACATATAATAGAGCTCCATATCCCGGGAATTTCTCAGCCATTCCTGATCATAAATTACATCTTTCATGTCACTTAACATCCTCACATGTGGTTCTATCATGGAGTCTCCAAATCTCAGCTTTCTCATAAAAATCACCAGTTATTAGTTACATCTTAGTTATATCTCCTTTTTCATAATTAATTTTTCAATTATATATGGGATAATAAAAAATGGGATATAAAAAACTAATCAGATACATCATCCTGATAGGAATCCTGATTTTATTAATAGCTATCTTCAATTTTTTTGGTCAGATCGAGAAAACCAAGAGCGATTTTATGAATTTTCTGCCAAAGGGGATAATTGCATTGGTTGTAATTCTTATCACAAAGATATTTATAGATATTTCCAGCAAGGGGTTCCAAGAGGTCTTGGAAAAAATCAAGGTGGACGTGGAGAACATACTAAAGATTTACAGCTACATAATCTGGTTTCTTGGTCTATTGCTGGCTTTATCCATACTTGTTGAGGACTTGGGTACATTCCTGATGTCTCTCGGTCTGATCGGTTTTGGATTAACGTTTGCTATGAGGACCCCATTAACCTGTTTAGTCGGATGGTTGATGATAATCGCGAGGAAACCATTCAGGATAAACGATAGGATAAAGGTTCAGGATATTGAGGGAGATGTTGTTGATATAACCCTCATGTATACCCTGCTTAGAGAGGTTGGTGCTGGAGGTACTGAGCCAACGGGTAGATTAGTTACATTCCCAAATTCCATGTTACTCCAAGAACCAATAATAAATTACACACTGGATGTGAATTATCTCTGGGATGAAATATCCGTTTCTGTTACCTATGAAAGTGACAGAAAGCTTGCGGAGAAGGTGATAAAGGAGTGTACAACAGAGGTGGTGGGAAATATAATGAAGGATGGTGCTGAGGCAATGAAGAGAGTGTCTCAGAGATATAGGGCCATGGGCAGGGGAATCTCAGAGTATATCCATCTAACACCACAGATACGAGTGGAGCTGGCAGACTCCTGTTTTAATGTAAGTGCCAGATACATAGTAAAAGCGAGACATAGGAGAAAGATAAGAACACAAATCTATCAGAAAATCCTGGATAGATTCAAGGAAACAGAAGGTATTGAAATTGCTTATCCACATATGGAGGTTCTGATGCATAAACAAGAATGATTACTTACGCGGATGTGCAAAGGGTCTACAGATCTGAGAAGAGGTCTCCGACACTGCAGAAAATAGACGATAAATTCTACTCCAAGATTTCAGAACTCCTGACGGGGATTGAGAAAGAACACAGAGAATACATAAGAAAATTGGTAGATGAAATCTTTGAGAGGAGAAGGAACAAGATCGTGATCAATGCCCTTCGCTCTCCCGAAAAAGAACCTGGAAACATGATCCCCATAGAGAGGGCTTTTTATGCAGAACTTACGAGAGCATTGGCAAAATATAAGGAGAGGGTTCTCTCTGAGAAATTTAAGGATGAGGAAGAACCAGCAGAGATTGAAAAAATCAAAACAGAGAAGATAAAGGTCAGATTCCTCCGTTCACTGCCATCAATCATCGGCTCTGATATGGTTCACTATGGCCCATTCAAAGAAGGCGATGAGGTAGAGCTTCCCAAGGATAATGCCGAGATTTTGATAGATCAGGAGATTGTGGAGGAGATTGAACATAAAAGATCAAATAGTGAATAACAATGGAAACCACAAAATTATTATAGACTTTTGTTGAAATTTTACAGATACATGTCATTGCCCTTAATAGCATACATAGTTCTATTTGCTATGTTCACCGAGTGATCTGCAATCCTTTCCAGATACTTAGCAATCAATAAAAGATTCAATGCCATTGGCATCTTATCACAGTTTACCTTCACCATCTCCTTCAATTTGGGGAAGATACTCCCGTAGAGGGCATCAACCTTATTCTCATTAATATTCACTTCATTCACCTTATCTTTATCTTTATTGATAAATGCATCTATGGCGTCTTTAGTCATCCTTTCTGCAATCTCGGCCATTTCTTCAAGTATCTTTTCCTCATTCTCTGGCTTTTCATTAACAATAAAAGGGATTATCATGGCAATATCCTTAGAATAATCACCAATCCTCTCCAGATTTGAAGCCACATTCATAGTAGTGCTGATAAACCTCAGATCACCTGCTACTGGCTGATGAAGTGCTATGGTATGAATACATCTTTCCTCTATATCTCTATAGAGCACATTGGTCTCTTCTTCATCCACTTTAATTATCTTTGAAGAGAGTTCCATGTCTCTATTTTTTAGGGCCAGAATAGCATCTTTCAAAACCTTCTGTACCAATTCACCCATGGCTTCTAAATCTCTTCTCAGTTTTCCCAATTCCCGATCGAGTCTACTTCTTGGCATTTTAATTCACATTAATTTTTATCCTAAGAATTTCCTCAAATTTGCTGCTCTTAGGACATACCCTCCTAAATCGTCAGTTTTATCTCCCTTTAATGAACCCGCAATATAATCCGTTATCTCTTTATGCTCTTCATCTGGTTGAAGATCTGCCGCGAAATCTCTAACTCTAACCCCTACTTCAAGACCTTTTGGCAAAAAACCTGCATCCGGGTTAAAATATCTGAGAGAATCCCTTAAATCATCTTCAAAATTTACATAAACTTCGTTGATAAATTGCAG
>QMZG01000105.1 GCA_003663045.1 Candidatus Altarchaeales archaeon | reverse complement strand
TCGTGCCGTGAGGTGTCCTGTTAAGTCAGGCAACGAGCGAGACCTGTATCCATTGTTGCTAACGCGTTCGCAAGAATGAGCGAGCACACTATGGAGACTGCCTTCGAAAGGAGGAGGAAGGTGCAGGCTACGGTAGGTCAGTATGCCCCGAATCTCCTGGGCTACACGCGCGCAACAATGGTCGTGACAATGGGATGCGACTCTGAAAAGAGAAGCCAATCCTTGAAACGCGATCTTAGTCTGGATCGAGGATTGCAACTCATCCTCGTGACAACGGAATCCCTAGTAACCAGAAGTTAGCATCTTCCGGTGAATATGTCCCTGCCTCTTGCACACACCGCCCGTCAAATCACCCGAGCAGGCTTTAGGTGAGACTTATTGCGTAAATAAGCCGAACCTAGAGTCAGTGAGGGGGGTTAAGTCGTAACAAGGTAGCCGTAGGGGAATCTGCGGCTGGATCACCTCCAAGTTGAAAGTTTGCACACTAGATGTCAAATTCACAATCATCTAAGTTAGAGACCCTCGGGGGCCCGTAGATCAGCCTGGTAGATCATCCGCCTTGCACGCGGGAGGCCTCGGGTTCGAATCCCGACGGGTCCATGCGAAATTCAAAAATTATCTTAACAATTCATTTTTAAATCCATATTCATAATAATATACTCTAAGGTAGTAGACTTCTCGTCGGCCTGTGTAAATCACTACCTCTGAAATTTTTCAGGCTTCTTTTGTATTTAATTATTTTAGTGTGCAGTTCATGATCGTGAGATTGTGAATGAAGGGTCGAATGCAAGTAGGATTTAATTTTGGATTAATATAATCTTTAGTATCATCCTATTGCATAAATGAGACCATGCATAGATAGTTCGCCAGAAGGAGTGTGTTAATAAGCCATACAGGGGATGGTTTGGCTTGATCGCTGATGAAGGACATGGCAAGCTGTGATATGCCTCGGGGAGGCGCAAGCAGCCTTTGATCCGAGGATCTCCTAATTACTCCGGAAGGAGTAGGAACGCGGGGAATTGAAACATCTTAGTACCCGCAGGAAAAGAAATCAACCGAGATTCGGTGAGTAGAGGCGATCGAAAGCCGAAAAGGGCAAACTGAATTCTTTTCTGAAAAGAGAAGAAGATGTGGTGCGGCTCTAGTTTAAACCTTCTTCAGAGAAGACGAATTTCCCTGGAACGGGAAGCCTTAGAGGGTGATAGCCCCGTAGTCATAATCTGAAATGGTTTATAGAGTTCAAGAGTAGTGGGCATTGGATATTGCTCACGAAGGTTGGAGACATTAACTTCAAACCCTAAATACGTATCAAGACCGATAGCGCACTAGTACCGTGAGGGAAAACTGCAAAGGATCCTTAACGGGATGTGAAAAGAACCTGAAACTGTATGGCGATAGATCGATACAGCACAAGTTGTATCGTTCGTCTTGAAACACGAGGCAGGGAGTGTATATATGTGGTGACCCGAAAGGGGGAGCGAAAGCAAAAACCTGCAGCACTTTGGTGCGAGAGGTGTGGTATGAAAGTGCCATTAATCACATGTATACAACCTGAAACCAAGCGATCTAACCCGAAGCAGGACGAAGTCTCTCTGCTGAGAGATGGAGGTCCGTTAGAGGTTCTGGGCTCAATCCGTTCTCGTGACTTCGGGATAGAAGTGAAATGCTAATCGAGCTTGGTAATAGCAGGTTCCTCTCGAAATAGCCCTCAGGCTAGTCTGACCAGAGACAGACTATGGGGTAGAGCACTGATTGGGTATCTAGGAGACGAAAGTCTTCACTACCCTGTCAAACTCCGAACCTATAGTCGTCTGAGAAGGTTGGAAAAGGGGTTGGGGGGTAAGCTCCCAATCCGAAAGGGAAAAAACCCTGCTTATGGTTAAGGCCCCAAAATGCTAACTGAGTGTAAGTAAAGGCGTCTTAGGTCCGAGACAGTGAGAAGGTAAGCTTAGAAGCAGCTATCCTCTAAGGAGTGCGTAACAGCTCACTCACCGAGACCTAAGGCCCTTAAAATGGACGGGACTAAGTTAGCTGCCGATACCATAATTCTCGTAAGAGAATGTAGAGAGGTGCCTTGTGGGAATAGAAGCCTTTTCTTGAGAAAGGGTGGATCCTACAAGGATAAGAATCCTGCCAGTAGTAACAGCAAAGCGAGGTGAGAATCCTCGTCACCTGAAGGGCCAGGGTTCCTCAACAATGTTCGTCAGTTGAGGGTTAGTCGATCCTAAGAGATCCATAAATAGGATAATCGAAAGGGAAACCGGTTAACATTCCGGTACTATGTGAGTACATTTGGCAACAAAAGTTTATCTCCCAACACTTCGAGGTAGTCCGAGTATGATCGTCGTCATATCCAAGCAAGATAAGGTTGTGGAGTACTGTAATAGTGAGAAGCAACCTAAATTGCTATGGGTTATCATTAGATAATTCGGATGATCCTTGGAGACCATGAAAAGGGAGATAATCGGATCTCACATAATCGTACCAAGAACTGACACAGGTGCCCCTAGGTGAGAAGCCTCAGGTGTGGCGAGATAACTCTGCTTAGGGAAGTCGGCAAATTGGCCCCGTAACTTCGGGATAAGGGGTGCCTGCTACGAGGGTAGCAGGTTTCAATAACAAGGGGGTTCCGACTGTTTAATAAAAACATAGGTCCCTGCAAATTCGTAAGGATGTGTATAGGGGCTGATACCTGCCCAGTATCGGTACGTTAAATTCCGGTTCAACGGAACTAAGCGCCGATAAACGGCGGGGGTAACTATGACCCTCTTAAGGTAGCGAAATGCCTTGCCGCTTAATTGGCGGCCTGCATGAACGGTTTAACGAGATCCCCACTGTCCCAAGCAGAGGCTCGGTGAACCTACTATTCTGGTGAACAGGCCAGAGACTTCCAGTGGGACGCGAAGACCCCGTGGAGCTTTACAGCAGCTTGCTGCTGGGATGTGGTTATAGTTGCGCAGTGTAGGTGGGAGACTTCGAAGCCATCCTTTTGGGGATGGTGGAGTCAAAATTGAGACACCACCCTTCAGTGACTGCATCCCTAACTCTTCAGAGGACAACAGCAGGTGGGCTGTTCGGCTGGGGCGGTACACCGTTGAAAACATATCAACGGTATCTAATGGTTGGCTCAGACCCGTCAGAAATGGGTCATGGAGGATAAGACCAAAAGCCAGCCTGACTAGATTTCGACTATCAAGAAATCTAGACTCGAAAGAGAAGTCTAGCGAACCCCGATACCCCCTTAATGGGGGTTCGGGCTGATGGAAAAGCTACCCCGGGGATAACTGAGTGGTCGCGGGCAAGAGTACACACTCCAACCTTTTCGAAAAGGAAAGAAAGGTTGATGGTACACATCGACCCCGCGGCTTGCTACTTCGCTGTCGGCTCATTGTATCCTGGTTGTGCAGAAGCAACCAAGGGTGGGGTTGTTCGCCCATTAAAGCGATACGTGAGCTGGGTTTAGAACGTCGCGAGACAGTTTGGCGGCATCTACTGGAAGTGTGATTTACCTGAGGGGAAGGTCCATTTAGTACGAGAGGAACAATGGACCGCAGCCTCTGGTCTACCAGTTGTCTGACAAGGCATGCTGGGTAGCCACGCTGTAATCGATAAGGGCTGAAAGCATCTAAGCCCGAAGCGATCCCCAAAAAGAGGTAAAATAGGCTCCCGTTAAAAGACGGGTTTGATAGGCAGGGGGTGTAAGCACCAAGCTTCGGCGAGGTGTTCAGCCCACCTGTACTAATCGCCTATTATGGCACACTCCTAGCGATAAACTATCTATGTATGGAAAAATTCAGGTAGTGGTCGAAGGGCTGCCACAACCTTTATTAGAGGCTGTGAGGAAGTTCCATCCACCACTTCAAAAACTACAAAATTAGCGAAAGCTAAGGCAACATTACAGAGACGAGATGACTGCTGGTAGTCGATAATGAAGCTACGCTGAAGATACCAGTAGTCTTGTGAAACGAATGTTGCAGGGTGCAAGACCTTGAGTCGCTTAGACGAATGCCCTACAGCCAGAGTCAACTATGTTGGCATTTTAAAGGCTGACAAAAGATGGACTATGGCCACTGCCTGTAAACTCAGAAAGTTTGATCATCACTACGAATCTATCTGGGATTTCGCTCTGCTCAATCCCACATAAATATGTGGTGAAGGAGGCTTTGAAGGTCGGACTGGGGTGAATATCCATATCGCTTCCACAGGTGAATTTTTAGCTTATATAATACCAGGTATCTCTCCACCCTAGGTTTATCCTCAAACTTCTTTTACCCGTGTAACGATTAACGTATTGTCTAATTTTTCCCTTCCAATCTCCATAGTTTCAAATACTAGGTCTAGATCCACATC
>QMZG01000104.1 GCA_003663045.1 Candidatus Altarchaeales archaeon | reverse complement strand
GTTATATATTAACCTGATTCCTTTAAAAATAAAACTTAGATATGTATAAATTAAAATTTCATATATAAATACTTATCGGTTTTTCTCCCATATCTTGTGGGTTTATTATGAATTGTATTAAATTTGAAAATCTGATAATGCGTTCAGATGGGCTTTAGATCCATCAAACCCGTGATGATAAAACTTTCTGAAGTTTTGTGGGGATTAATTTTATGTTTTAATAAATTTATTATGTTTTAATATTATTATGTATATGTATATTTGTATTTAAAAATCTTTCGGTCTTTCGCTATATCTGGCATTATCCACCAACTATCATTGTCCCTGTCCCCTCTTTGGTAAGAATCTCCCCTAAGATAGCATGCTCACTCGCCTTTATTATATGTGCTCGCTTAACCCCTCTTGAAAGTGCTTTAATGCAAGCATCTAACTTGGGGATCATACCTCCAGTTATTTCTTCACTTTTTATAAGTTTTTTGGCCTCTGAGATATTGAGGGTTTTTATTAATTTTCCATTTTTATTTAATATTCCATCAACATTTGTCAGGATTATAAGCTTAGTTGCATTTAACACCTTTGCAAGTTCTCCAGCAGCAATATCTGCATTTATGTTTAATGAATTTCCTTCCTTATCTTCACCAATGGGGAGAATTACGGGGATATGTCCCTTTTCAATGATACTATGAAGGAACTCCGTATTGATCTCCTCTATGTTACCAACTAAGCCAAGAGATTTTCGTTTTTTTGCTACAAATACACCAGTTACCCCAATAGCTCTCTTGTTATATTTATTTATCTTCCCGACTATTCTATCATTCACATGCTGTAAGCATCCTATCACAATATTCAATGTTTTTTCATCCGTTACACGCTCCCCTTTAACAAATCTCGGTTTTAGCCCAAATTTTTTCATGTTAGAGGATATCAGATTACCCGCACCGTGCATGACGACCAGGTGTATTCCCATTTCATTCAGTAAGATTAGATCGCGTGCAGCAGAATCCAGCACTTTATCATCCCCAACTATTTCGCCACTGAATTTTACAATAAATACCTGACCCCTAAATTTTTTAATGTATTCTATAGCCTCGATCAATTCCTTTGAAGTTACCATTTTAATCTTAAATTATCAGATCATTTCGATATCTCCTCGCCCCCATCCCATCTCACCAATGCCCTTGGGAGAACATTCACATCCTTAATCCTGTATTCTAAGGTGACCTTTTCCCCAGATTTTAATGTGCCAATATTCCAAGTCAATCTGGTACCACTTCGCTCCACATTCATGGTAGAGATACTAACCTCTGCACCCTCCACAATTCTATCCTCCACGATACAATTCCTGAGGTCATTCTTGCTCTTATTCCATACCAATACCCTTACTGTATCACCTTCCTTAAACTTTTCTATTATCACCCTTCCTTTTTTTGGATATACCATAAAAATTAAAAGTGATACTGCGATAATGAACAGGGCTATGAGAAACCAGTTAGGTCCCTTTTCTGCTGGCAAGACACATCTTGAGGCATCCACTGAAAACCGTGAGGATTTTTCATCGATTAGATTTCCTGCAGAATAGAGTCTTGCACTGATATTGAATTCATCCAAGGATACATCTTCGGGAACGGTAAAATCAAATTCCATGCTTTTTATTGATTCTGCCTCTATCACCCCGGTGGACATATTTTTACTATAGAATAAAATTCCTTTCTTATTTCTGATCTCAACCCCCAGAAGCCCTTGAAAATCAACCCTTGAGCCAACATCAACCTTCATTACAACATCTTCTCCCGGACAGTATTCTCCGGAGATTTTATTCAGAACAATTTCCGTAATCCCGGATACATTCTTCAAAACAGGTTCCCCGCTTCCATATCCCGTGATAATTTCCATAGTTTCTCCACTACCAATGGGTCTTGGATTATAATATAGCATAACCGCACTGTCACCGAGAATGGACATCTCTTCATTAATCTTGTAATCCCATACGCTCCTCATGCTTTTTTTCCAATTGACAATCGTTACTTTGTCTGGATATGTCAGTTTTCCATTCAGATCTAAAATTCCGGTAGCAACAATATTTGGTTTATCTTTTCTGTTATAAGCCTTCCAGTATTTGAAATTTAAATAATCTCCAGAATATTCCTTTTCGGTCTCCTTTAAACCATCCCCGGGGATGTAGATGGGGGCACCATCATTATCACCAAGCATTGTGTCTATATGAATCCTCACCCCAACATCAAATCTCTGAGAAGGGTTTTTATTTGTTATCTTTACGTGAATGAGCGTGGAATTTTCAATCATCTCCAAGATTTCTTCCACTAAAATATCTTCTGGAAGCATCCACTTTACCCATATTTTGTTTTCTTCTATAGTGGCGTACTGCTCCAGATACCGATCCATTCTTATTCCCTCCTCCGGATCCATAGAATTGGTATAGAATTTATCATCAACACTTATTGTTAAGAATGTTCCCTCCCATGGCATTGGATAGTGGTAGGTTAATTTCTCCCACTTTTCGTTGTAGATTCCTCCCAGAGAAAAAGTGCCAATATTCTTACAATTCCCCATAACAATATGCATTCCCTTCCCCTCGTTTTGAATTTCTACAGCACATTCCTCCGCAATGACCAATGTCGATAGCAATATTACTGATAGAAATAACAATGGTCTTTTTCTTAAGAACATTTTGTATATTAATTTTGTATATATTTACTTTTTATATGTATATGTAAAGTGGGGCTCTGAAATTTCTAACTAACCTTAAATCTCAGTAGAGCAGCCTTTCCCCCAAAGGTGTTCCATAACTGGAATCCCTCTTCGAAATCGTCTGAAACTATCTCCACTCTTGCATTAGTAGACTTTGCAAATTCATATAATTTATCGATAGTTTCATCATCCAGATTTTCAGATAATAACAATATTTCAACGGCCCCCATCTCAAGGGCTTTATAAACATCATCCCCGTATGAAAAATTTCCATCGGAAACCAATTCCTTCATAAATCTCTGCATCAATGTCTTGTGCCTTACCATCTCCACCCCTTTAAGAATATCCTGGGATTTATCAATCAATTCCCGAATTCCAGATTCATTAGTATAGGTAATATCCTTTACCGCAATAATCTTTTTTTTCAATTCATGATGTAGGTAATCCCCCTCAAAAAAATCGTCCTTCGTCCCTGCTGGACCCCCAATAATAATTCCCTTGAGCTCTTTTATAATTGGTAAAAAAGAATTTTCTGCATATTCCGCAACCCTGACCTTAAACTCATGGGATTCCTGTCTTATGACCCTCTCAAATCTCCTCTGGGATTGGCCTCCGGCCCTGTGCTTTCCATGATAACCAGAGGTTAACTTCTTTAGGATGTTATAGTGATCCCCTTTTAAGGTTGCAATAGTCGCCTCTTTGTTATCGATAGCTATGAGACCGTAAACATCCTTTGGGGTAACTAATGCCTCCAATGGTTCTGTAACAAATTTCTGATCACACCTATAGATTCTGATATTTATTGGCTCGAATGGTTCAACAGACCAAAGTTTTAGATCCTGAACCCCCTCTCTTTCTGATACATTTCCACAGAATACTGCAAGCCCATTTACTGGAGTATTTTTAAAAAGTTTAAGATGCTGAATGGTCTTTTCCAGGGCATCCATGACATTCTTCCTGGTTGTCTTTGACTTTATATTAGATGCCGTTCCTTTTTCTTCTGCCAACTGATTCAGGACATTGCTGAGATCATAACCCTGCGGGATATAGACTGAGATTAACTCCGTATGTTTACCCTGCTTGCTCTTCAGTTCCTTTATGATCTTTTTCAGCTTGAATTTTTCTTTTAATTCCATTTTGTTTATATTTTTATATCCATTCCGGATAGAAATGAACAATAAATAGATAATAACATAATAACTAGAAATAAATCTGTAATTTGTCAGTGTATTTTATTAAAGATTTTGCCTAGGTCTAGCTCAAATGCCGTGACTGGTACCCCCAAGCCAAAGTTCTCCAGAACCTGGGGGTGAATCTCGCCGAAAAAACCAAATTCAGTTGAGGCAGAACGACCTTCTATAAAGCTGTTATGTGGATAAGATTTAATCTTATATCTCAGATTCAAATTTTCTAATAGTCCGGTGACTACCGCCTTCATCTCTGAAAAATTTGCCCTGGAATGTGCAATTAAGGCTGCAATCTTCTTCTGATCCTTCCCCTCAGCAGAGATGCAGTCTCCAATTTCAAATATCCTTTGGGGGTATTCCCTGTTTTTATTCTTCTCTAAAACCGACATCAAGGAAGGTAAAATCCATGTCCTGGCTACGGAATGTTCCAGGGATACCGGATTCTCTGCTTCCACTACCTCTTCTTCTGGAATCTGCATTCTATCAAATAGG
>QMZG01000103.1 GCA_003663045.1 Candidatus Altarchaeales archaeon | reverse complement strand
GGTGTCCAGAAGGGGCAATTAACCTTGGGTCTAGACTCTGAAATTCATTCGCATCTGTGTTTTTTTGGTCTATTTCTATAATTCATATGGATTCATATGGTGGTATATTCATGGCCCAATTATAGACCTGTATTAATGAGAACAGAGAGAGACAGAAACAAATTTTCAGAAAGTATTTACTATTTTGTTTATGAGGGATGAAATGGTCTTAACAAAAGAACAGAAAGATGAAAGATAAAAAAGGTATTTTAATTGTAATTTCGATAGTTTTATGTATCATTTTATCCCTGTTATTTTCAATGAGTAAGGGAGGAATGAAAGAAAATAAAACTCAAGAGATTAAAGAGGAGAAAATTATGGAGGAAAGGGTCAGGAAAGCGGCGGTCTCTGGGAGATTTTATCCCTCCGATGAAAAGGCTTTGAGAGGGATGATTAAAGGCTATATCGAAAATGCTAAGGAGGAAAAGATTAAAGGAAGGATAAGAGGCTTAGTATCCCCGCATGCGGGTTATATCTTTTCGGGGAGGGTTGCCGCTTATGGTTATAAGCAACTTTTAGGAGGCAGATACAGGGAAGTCTTCATCCTGGGGCCATCACATTATGTTAGATTTAAAGGAGCTTCAATAGCCAACGCCACTCATTATGAAACCCCTCTGGGAAAGGTAAGGCTCTCGGAAAGGGTTGATGATTTGAGAAGAGAGCCATTAATTATATCAAATGAATTCGCTCATTTAAGAGAACATTCTCTTGAGGTTCAAATTCCCTTTTTACAGGAAGTTCTGGATAATTTTACAATTATACCCATAGTAACTGGTGATGTAGATCCAGAAGAACTTGCAGAGGTTTTATTGAGGTATATAGATGATGACTCGCTTGTAATAGCATCTTCGGATCTATCCCATTATCATCCATATGAAAAGGCCATAGAATTGGACAAAAACTGTATTACCTCAATCCCAGATTTAAATTTTAACGAGATGATTAATAAATGTGAGGCATGTGGTAAGATTCCCATTCTTACCTTGATGTATATTGCAAGAGAGAAGGGCTGGGAGGGAAAGTTATTAAATTATAACAACTCTGGTGATACCTATGGTGATAAAGACAGGGTTGTTGGATATTCATCAATTGCATTCTATGAAAAAATGGAGGAAGAGATAGAGGAGAAGGACAGGAAATTCCTTCTGGAACTGGCAAGGGAAACTCTGGAAAAATACCTGAAAAATGGCTCAAAGCCAGTTGTAGATGAGGGAAAAATTCCAGAAAAATTAAAGGAAATGAAGGGATGCTTCGTAACCCTGGAGAAGAATCATCAGCTCAGGGGCTGTATCGGGCATATCCTCCCTCAAAAAAGGCTGTATGAGTGCGTTATCGAAAATGCAATCAACGCTGCCTTAAATGATCCGAGATTTCCCCCAGTGAGGTATGAAGAGCTCAAAGATATAGAGATAGAGATTTCAGTGTTGAGTGTTCCGGAGAAATTAAACTATAATTCAGCAGAGGATCTACTGGAAAAGTTGACTCCGTTAAGGGATGGCGTTATCTTAAAATCTGGATGGAGACAGGCAACCTATCTACCCCAGGTCTGGGAGCAGATTCCAAGGAAGGAAGATTTTTTATCTTCCCTGTGCAGGAAGGGCTATATGCCGGGAGATTGCTGGAGGAAAGGGGAGACAGAGGTGTATGTCTATCGGGCCCAGGTTTTTAGGGAAGAATGAAATTAACACTGGAGGAGCATCTCCAAGAATTACGAAGAAGAATCCTGTGGATCCTTTTCATCTTAGTCTTCTTTTCTATTGTTTCTTATCCATTAACCCCCTCCCTTCTAAGTAAAATTAAACGCGATCTGCTCAGGGGCTCATCCTTAGTTGTATTATCACCACAGGAGGCAATCCTGGTTTATATAAAAATCTCCCTTCTTTTGGGATTTACCCTGAGTCTTCCCTTCATAATCTTTCACAGCTGGAGGTTTATCGCCCCAGGACTGATTGAGAGGGAAAAGAGGTTATTCCTCTGTATAGTAACATCCTCTATTCTATTGTTCCTTCTGGGAGCGGGTTTTGCCTATTTTTTTCTTCTCCCCATAACCCTGAGATTTCTCCTCGAGGTTGCTAACTGGACTGCAGTACCGATGTTAAGCCTGGATAGAACCATAAATTTCATCCTTCTGATAATTCTAATCTCTGGTCTAATCTTTCAACTTCCGCTCGTTGTTGGAATTTTAACAAGGTTAAGCTTGGTTAATTATAAAATTCTTTCATCAAAGAGAAGATACGTAATTTTGTTAGCTTTTATTATCTCAGCACTAATTACCGATCCAAGTATGGTAACTCAGATTTTAGTTGCCATTCCTATAATTATACTATATGAAATAAGTATTATGGTCTCAAAGATTTTGGGAAAATGATAGGAACCTATGAATTGATTCTAATCTTGGTTATTGCGTTGATCCTATTTGGACCAAAAAGACTTCCAGAGTTAGCCAGGGCCCTTGGAAAAGCAGTGAGGGAATTTAAAGGGGCAGTGAGTGATTTAGAAGAATATGGAGAAGGGAAAGGAAGGGGAGAGCTGAAGGGATGATTCCATTTATATAACTAAAAATATTTTACATCTTAAATTATGGTCATCGGACGGGAAAAGATTCTGGAGCTCGTGAAGAGGAAAAAGCTCATAGAGGACTTCAGCGAGGATTGCCTGGGTGGAGCGGGCTATGATCTCAGGGTTGGGGGGATTTACAGGCTGAAGGGTGGCGGTTTTTTAGGTACTTTCAAGAGGGAAACACCGGATGTTGAGGAAATTCGATTCGATGAATACTCTCTGAAACCAGATGAGTATGTTCTGGTCGAGACACTGGAGAGGGTGAATATGCCAGAGAACCTAATAGCGAGGGTTCTGCCCAGGTCCAGCCTGTTCAGGTGCGGGTGTTCTTTGGTTACTGCTCTTGTAGATCCGGGATATGCCGGAGTTCTGATATTTGGCCTTAGAAATCTGTCAGAGTTTGAGTTCAGGATCGAGAAAGGGGCCAGGGTTGCGCAGATAGTATTCGAACAAGTAGAGGGAAAGACCAGGAGCTATGAAGGAAGGTATCAGGGTGGAGGGGTCGTTTAGATATATTAACTTTCCAATCGTAAATAGATACAGAAATCTAAATATTAAACACATAAACTGATAGATATATGATGAAAGCAAGTCATATACTGTTGGTTTTGATGATTTCATTATGCACTTTCTCAACAGCGGTAAAGGCAGAAACCCTTTGCTCCTATCCTGGGCCCGATTTATCTGAGGATCTGCTGAGATTAACAGATTTCAGCGTTACTGGATCTTCTATTCTAAGAGAAGGAGACAGGATTACTGTAAAGTTTAATCTGCAAAATTTCGGTCAACATGACCTCAACCTTGGTTCTGAGGGAATTTTTGTTGCAGCCAAAGATCCCGAGGGAGAGGATGCCTCTTTTGGTTTTACTCGAGCTAATACCGTTCTAAGGGTTGGGGAGACTGTTTCTATTGAAGCTTCAAAAACCCTGGATAAAGATGGAAACTGGTTAATCTGGCCATCTTATCATCTTTCCTCGGCTACCGGAGAAAAATTTGGACCAGAGAATTGGCATGGTTGTTCATTAGTGGTTTTAACTGCTGTTAGAGACTCCGACAAGGATGGTATTGCAGACAAAAAGGATAACTGCCCTTACAAATATAATCCAAAGCAGAAAGATAAGGATAAGGATGGTATAGGAGATCTATGTGACAACTGCCCTACCGAATACAATCCAGACCAGAAAGATAAAAATCAGAATGGTATTGGAGATGTGTGCGAAAGAGATACCACTTCACCAACCGTTACCATCAACCACCACCCCGTTCTGGATATCTATCCAACTACAAACATAACCTTTAATGTAATTGTAACAGACGACACAAATGTCACCAGAATTGTAATTTATATAAATGATAATGCCACAGAATGCAGTCCGATAGAATATTTCTGGAAAGACAATTACTGGCAGTGTACATGGAATGCTGGAAGATTTCCGGCAGGAACCTTAACCTACAGAGCAGAGGCTTTTGACCCTGCTGGGAACAGAGGGATTTCTGCTGAGAAAATTTTGAATGTTAGTGGTATAAGTCCTCTGCCTCCAAGGGAAACACCACCAGGAGTTACACCAGAACTTCCATGTTTTATCTCTGGAACGATTTACGATTTTAAGTATTATTCAAAAACATTAGCCGTTAAAGCTTGCGAAGCGGAAGTTATTGAGGGGGGTTGTTTGCCAACTCCACCTTATACTTGTTTGCCATCAATGACAAGATGTAAGGAAGGTGGTGAGGTCTATTATGATACCAATTTAACAAGAATATGGGCAGGAGAAGAGAGATTCAGGATGCCGGGACCAATGGAATATCATATCTATGTCCC
>QMZG01000102.1 GCA_003663045.1 Candidatus Altarchaeales archaeon | reverse complement strand
TAATGCAGACTCACATCTTCGTTCACTACTCCTAGAACATAGCCTTCTTTTGCCAGTATCAGACAAAAAACTGCAACTGGGGACATGGCAGAGGGTATTCTTTGTTGAATTAGATGGTCCCAGAAGCAGAAATATCTCAGTAAGGGTTATCTAAACATTATTCCTAAACATATTTAAACAATTAGGATAATATGATAAATAAGATAAACAATGGGGTATAAAATGAGAAACAAAAATTTAATGACTTTTCTGGTTTCCATCCTTTTGCTTTTATCAATAGAGGGAGTGATAGCAGGAAACAAGGTTTTATTTTATGAATCTAAGGTTTCTGGGAATTATAAGATAGAAACGGGTTCGGGATATTCTCAATTTAGAGAGGAATTAGAAAAGAATGGATATGATGTAGATAAAATAGAGGTAGAATTATCGAGGGATGTCTTAAAAACGCGTAATCCGGATGTTCTTGTTATACCAAATCTCGGTAGTGATCTAACGCCAGATGAGATGACTGCACTCTTTGGATTCATCATGGAGGACGGAAAAGGCCTTTTTCTCTGTGGTGCGACCCCCTCAGTTAATAAACTCACCATCCCTCTGGGAATGACGGTAGATGAACACATACTAGAAGATGAAAGCAACAAGATTAGAGATATGTCAAGTGGAAAGCTTATCGAGGATGAGACAATCTTTTATATAGAGCTTCCAATGGAGCGTTCAGGTGTAGTCAAAACACTTACCCAAGGTGTGAGTAAATTATACTTCTTTGGGGGTAATGGCATATATGTATTTGGAAATGCTATGGCTGTGGTTACTGGAGGTAAAGATACAAATTCCCCCAAATCCTTGAGGTTTCCCAAGGGAACTTATCCTCCAATTGCAGCTTATGTCAGGGTAGGCAAAGGCTCTGTATTCTTGCTAAGTGATCCCGACATGCTCTCCAATAAGAATCTTGACAGTAGTAAATACAGACATGATAATATGAAATTTGCCATAAATGTAGTAGACTGGCTCAGTACCTCTTTTCCGGGAGAGATGACCGAGGATGAATTCGAGATTATAGTGAAAACACTACAGAAGAAAAATAAGGAACTTAATAGAACTATAATCAATCTTCGAAAAGATAATGAAGATCTACTCACACGGATAAATAAACTCGAATCAGAAAAGATGTCCCTCCAGCAAGATATTGAAAACCTAAAAAAGAGTCGAGTAGAAATATTTGGTACTTGGCTTGAGTATCAAACATTGGCAATACTACTATTAGCCTTTGTCATCTTTATGGCAATTGCAGTTTTTATACAGAAGACTAAGAAGGAAAAAAAGATGGGGAAAAGGGGCGAGCTAGGATATGAATTTGAAGAGGGATCCGGGAAGAAGAGTGAATTTGGGCCTGGGATAAGAGAGGAGGATGTAGAAGAGAGATTAAAAGAGTTTGAAGAAATTAGTGAATAGCCCTAATAGATTACATTATTGTTATTTTCGTCTCTTTTTTCCTACTATGTATCCTCCCTAGAATTTCCTTTAATTTTTCATCTGTAAGTTTCTTTGGTAACTGACCTGCTTGGTATAGTTGGATCAGAAGTATCTCTATCTGTCTGGCAAATTCTGGTCTGGCAAGTCTAATATTCCCCAATCTCTCCCTTGCCTCCGGCGTCAGAATCCGATTTATAATCATCTTGATCTGTGCAGCAATCTGTTCCTCCTGTATCTGCTGTTGTATCTGCTGCTGAACCTGCTGTTGCATCAACTCTCTTAATCTTTTCTGTCTTAACCTTTCTAATTCATCGGGCATTTTACTTAGCCTTAGATTTTATGATATCGTTGGCAATCCTATCCAAATAAGATTGACCCTTAGCAGTAATTTTTCTACCACCAGAAACCTTTTCTGTAAACCCCAGTTTATCAAATTCCTTGAGTATGGTTCTTATATTCTTTCCGCCCGCTTTGCGAAATTTCTCTGGTTTAGAGCCACGATTCTTTCTACCGCCGTAGGCAGTTCTCAATCTTTCTACACCAATAGGTCCATTGAGATATATCTTCCTTAAAACAGATGCCGCGCGAATCCACCACCAGTTTTCATCATCTGGTTGTCTCTCCTTATGTGATCCTGTCTTCACAAATAATGCCCATTCCGGTCTCTCAAATTTTACACTTTCTTTCAGATCTCGAGCAACCTTCTCTATCAGTTTATCTGCCGGGACATCATAAACGGTAGCCATTTTAATACTCGACAAATTCTCTTTCATCAAAGAATATGGGAATTTCATAAGCTGCAGATTCCTCGGAATCTGATGCATGCACAATATTCTGGGTAATACTGAAGCCATAATCACCCCTTATAGAACCCCTCTCCGCATCTACCGGATTCGTAGCACCAATTATTTTTCTAATCAGTTTTGTGGCATTTTCTGGCTCCAGATCTATCTCCAGAACAGAGACTACCACTGGTGATGACGTTATATAGTTTATCAGGTCATCATAGAATGGCTTTCCCTTATGTACTGCATATAATTTTTCTGCACTTTCCCTATCGACTTTTATCATTTTTAGACCAATTATCTTGATATCATAATTTTCAAATCTCCTTATACATTCACCAATCAATCCTCTTCTCACCCCATCGGGCTTTATTATGACCAGAGTTCTCATTTTTTCTTGGTTTTCTTTTTTTCTTTCTTCTTCTCAGGTTTTTTCTTAATCTCTTTCTTTTCCTCTTTCTTTAGAACAGTTGGAGCAGCCATTGACCTGATCCTTATGGACTTTTCATCCCTGTATTCATCTGTCCATCTTACTCTCCTAGGCTTTCTCTTTAACTTAAGCAGATTCTTCTGGCATTTACTGGAGCAAAAATATAACGCCTTACCCCTCTTTGTGACATAAATACTCCCCGTCCCCGGTTGGATTTCATGACCGCAAAAGCTGCAATTCATTTTAAATTCATTTTATCTATTTATTTAAAGGTCTTGCCTCTCTTTCTGTCTCTTTTAGATTAAGAATATCCCCCTCCCTCACCGGAGTCCTAACATTCCTTCTGATCACCCTGCCTTTGTTATATCCCTCCAGGATCTTGCACATCACCTGCATTACCTCACCGTAGATCCCAGTCCTTCCAATTACCTTCACAACCTCAGCATAGACCATTCTAATTCCTCTAATATTAATCAGATTATCTCTTCAATTCATTTATCTTTGCAACTATATCTGGGATAATATCCTTGGCATTCCCTTCCTCAACTATACATCCAGCAGCGGATGGTACATGTATCCCCACAGCCTCTCCAATATCTGCCTTTGGAATAAAAAGATAGGGGATCTTTTTTTCCTCACAGAGCATTGGTAAATGCATTACGATCTCCGGTGGATTTACATCACTACCAATAAGGACTAATTTTGCATTACCCCTCTCCACAGCCTTTGTCACCTCATTTGTTCCTTTCCTTATCTTTCCAGTATCCCTGGCAGTTTCGATCGCTTCAAGAGCCTTGTCAATCAATTCCTTTGGTGCTTCAAACTTCACATAAGCCATTTTACCTCCTCCATACATCATCGTCATCGGTTATTATGGAATTTAAATTATTGTATTGAACTAATAAAAAATAGATTGCCATATTTATATCCCTAATAAAAATACTAACATGAACCTTAAAATTCTCATCATCGGGGCGATTTGTTTGGTGGTTTTTGGTTGCTATTTATGTTCATAATTTAAGAATTTAATATGAAAAACAGTATGATAGAGGAATTTGAAAAGGAGGTTGAAAAGGAACTGGGTAGTGACATAATCAGTATTGTACTATACGGCTCAGCCGCCAGGGGGGAATTAAGACCCGATAGTGACATAGACATCCTGGTTATATCTAGAAACAAAAAGATCGAGGATAAAGTATTTGAGATTGCATCCAGATTTCTAATTGATTATGGACAGATATTTAGCATTTCAATAAGAACGCCTGAAGACATCAGAAGGTTAGTGTCCCTGGGTTCACCATTTATTAAATCGATCTTAAAGGAGGGCAGGGTGTTATATGGCAGTATCTAAGGAACTGATAAACCAAGAACTGGAACTTGCTCGCGAATTCCTTAGAGACGCCGATATGCTTCTTAAGGCAGATTCTCTGAGGTCTTCCGAGAGCAGAGCATATTACTCTATTACTCATAAAGGAACCATCTCCCTCTTTGGCAAGGAAGTTGTCAAAAAAGGGATAGTTGATAGGGAATATGCAAAGATTATCGGCAGGGCCTTCTCCAGAAGGGAGGAAGCAGATTACCAGTCGGGCATATTTATTGAACAAGAAGGTGTTAAAACATTAGTAAATGACGCCAAAAGGTTCGTTACAGAAGCAGCGATGCTATTGAAATCCAAAAAAGTTTGAAATGGGCAACAGAAAATTCGTCATTTTGACATATTTACGTTTGGGTGTTGACAAC
>QMZG01000101.1 GCA_003663045.1 Candidatus Altarchaeales archaeon | reverse complement strand
TAAACTCTCCCCGCTAGTGACCTGTTCAACTTGCCTTTCCCATCTTAGATTTATGGCGAGAAGCAACTATGCAAAGATCGGTTTCTTTTTCGACATTACCGACCTTAAGCTCATCCATATACAAAATCTCCTTGTCATATTCTAAAGGAGAGAGATTAAAATCCCCCCTCAAAATCCTGGCGATATTCCTACCTGCTGGGTCCTTTTTTGAGAATAAAATTATCTTGGACATTCTCTATAAATCTTTCAATTCCCATTTCTTCCTCAATTTTAGTGATAATCTCCTCACTTGATCTAGTGACCGGCTTTTTTGGAATATAGTCACATTTTTTCCCTTTCACCAATCCATAGGTTCCAATATCCTTTGCAATTTTGATAATATCCTCCTTATCCATACCTACCAAGGGCATATAAACTGGAATATCCAAGCAGTTGATTACCTTCAAATTCTCCAGGGTTTGACTGGCCACCTGACCGATATTTTCACCTGTAACTATCCCATGGGCATTTTCTATCTCTGCAATCCTTTCGGCAATCCTGTACATAAACCTTTTGCAGACAATACAGGTGTATCTCCCCGAGTGCTCAGATATTTTTTCCAAGATTTTATCATATGGAATTATGTAGCTTTTTATTTTTTCGTCTGTAAAAAATTCCAATCTGTTCATTATCTCTTTAATTTCATTCACATTACCAAGGTGCAGAACTACTATCTCACACCCCCGACGCATCATCATCCAGGCAGCTACTGGAGAATCTATTCCGGTGGAGAGTAATGCTATTAATCTCCCCTGACTTTTATATGGAAGCCCCCCCAAGCCCTTTATCTTTTTATCAAAGATGAAAGCCAGATCATCCCTAACCTCTATAAAGATCGTTTTATCGGGATTTTCTAGGTCTACCCTCCCATGTATGGAATTCAAAATCTCTTCTCCGACCAGATTTTCAATATCCTTGCTGCTGAAATCATGTCTTCCAGAACGTTCGGCCCTGACGGCAAATCTTTCTCCGGGCCTTATGATCTTCTTTGCCAGAGCTAAGGAAATCTCTGTAATATTTTCCACATTTGCATCCGTTTTTATGGCAGGACTTACAGATACGATGCCAAAAACCGTTTTTAGTCTCTCAGAAACCTCTTTAGCATTTTCCGTTTTTATGTAAATCCTGTGTCTCTTTCTAAAAATTGAGGCATCCCCGATCCTCTTTTTAATATTTCTTATCAGTTTCTTTTCGAATTCCCTCCTGATGAATTCACTCTTCAAAAATATCTCCCCGTATCTGATGATTACCGTGTTGTACATTCTGATTAATATCTGGTTAATTATAATTTATATCCTCAGAATCCTATTTATATATCATGCCCTGTGGAAAAAAGCGAAAGATCCAGAAGATGCGAAAGCACAAGCTGAAGAAGAGAAGGAGAAAACTAAAGCATAAGAAGAAATAGTTGCCAACAGAATCTACTTCACATTCCCAATCCTGTGAATTTCACAATTTCTTTTCTCACATATCTTCAAAATTTTCTCATATCCTCTCTCAGAAACACTAACCAAAAAATTATCCAGATTTCTGGTCATAGAAAATGGGGTCTCCCTCTCAAGTTCAAAATCCACTTCAGATTTTTCACAGATCTCATAAACCGTGGAGATCAAGCCACCTTTTGTGACATCCTTAGCTGCGTGAATTTTGATTCCCTTCTCCAGAATTTCAAACCATACACCGAAAAGATTTTTTGCCTTTGGAATCCTCTCTTCCTGAGTCCCCCAGATGGGCTCTCCTATCAGTACTAGAAGATCTCCCTTCTCGGCGTTACAGTCCCTGATTGGTTCCTCAAGCAGAAGTTCTCCCACCACGGTTAAACTGCACTTGGGTTCAGAATCCTCAAACATCGTATTCCCCCCAAGAATCGGGATCTTCATAGCCAAGGATTGCCTCTTCAAACTTTCAATCATTTCTTTAATCTCATCCCTATTTCCGATCACGGCATCTAAAGCAAAAAGAGGTTTCGCCCCCTTCACAACCACATCTGTAGAAGCATGAATCAATGCAGACTTCATAACCAATCTCTTAGAATAGGGGCCATCAACACTGATCACCAATTTCTTGTTTCCAAATTTTATAATTACAGAATCATCCCAGGATTTGATTCCCATTATCGGCTCGATGAGAGAATCCATCCCCATGAGCTCGGAACGTAACCAGTCTAATGCCGTGACATGCTTCTCGATCAGCTTCTGATATTCGTTTGAAATTTTCATCTTATTTTACAGATTCAGGGTGACATATTTATAGCCCAAAGATTTTAGTTTTCTCGTTATCAATTTTTTATTATCTAAAATTATCTGAGTACTTTTATCGCTATCATCACTAACCTCGATCCTGGCAAAATCACCGTGATCCCGAACCCTGAGATTCCTTACTTTAAATCTTTTTATGAATTCTTCTGCTTTATCTATCCTTCTCAATCTATCGGGGGTTATTCTCTCACCCCGAGGAATCCTTGTTGCTAAGCAGGTATTGGATTCCTTCTCGGAGTTTGATAGATTCAATTTTCTGGCAAGTTTTCTGACATCATCCTTTCCAAAATCAGCATCAACTAAGGGACTAATTATGCCCTCTTCTTTTAGTGCCTTAACCCCCGGCCTTTCCTCTTTCATATCATCGGCATTACTGCCATCTAACACCACATTAAACCTTCTCTCCTTTGCGATCTCCTTTAACAGTTTCATAATCTCCTTCTTGCAGTAATAACATCTAAGAGAAGAATTTTTTGTGAAATCCCTATTTTTCATGAAGTCAATCTTCACAATTAAGTGTTTAATTCCAATCTCTTTGGCGATCTTCTTTGCCTCTTTTAATTCATTTCGAGGCATAATCTCTGAGTTTATGGTAACTGCTAAGGCATTCTCACCTAAGACATCTCTGGCAACCTTCGCTAGTAGACTGCTGTCAACCCCTCCGGAAAATGCAACCAAAACACATCTATTGTCCTTTATAATGCCTTGAAGTTTTTTATACTTTCTATCTAACATTTCTAAGATATATTTGTATCCGGGAATAATTAAAATTAAACAATGAAGAAAAAAACATCTCGAGTTTCTGGTTTTTACAAATTGGATAGAAAGGAGAGGTTAAAGAAGGTAGGGGAATTTGCCAATCTGAAGGATGAAGATATAAATGCCATGGAAAAAGGTCTTTCTCTGGAACTCGCGGAACGTATGGTTGAGAATGTTATCTCAACCCTGAAAATTCCACTGGGTATTGGAGTAAATTTTCTCATTAATGATAGGGATTATTTGATACCAATGGCAATCGAGGAATCCTCTGTGATCGCAGCTGCCAGTAATGCAGCAAAGATTTGTAGAAAGACCGGCGGTTTCAGAGCCAGCAGTACTGAACCAATAATGATCGGGCAGATTCAATTGATATCCAAAAATCCCGAAAAAGCAAGAGAAGTCATTCTGAGGAATAAAAGCAGAATCTTAGAGATAGCCAATGAGCAGGATCCGACGCTTCTTGGCCTTGGGGGAGGAGCATTAGACCTTGAAGTTAGAATTCTGAAGACAAGAAAGGGAAGGATGGTAATATCTCATCTTCTTGTGGATGTGAGGGATGCTATGGGTGCTAACATCGTTAATACAATGGCTGAGGCGGTTTCTCCTTTCATGGAAGAAATTACAGGGGGAAAAACCTTCCTGAGAATTGTTTCAAATTTTTCTACCAAGAGGCTGGCGAGAGCAGAAGTAACCGTGAGTAAGGAAGAAGTCGGCGGAGAAGAGGTCGTTGATGGCATAATCAAAGCTTATGAATTCGCAGCCTCTGATCCCTACAGAGCGGTTACCCACAATAAGGGTGTAATGAATGGCATCTCTGCTATTGTCTTAGCTACTGGTAACGACACCAGGGCTGTAGAAGCCGGGGCCCATGCCTATGCCGCCAGAAATGGTAAATACCAACCATTAACCTCTTGGAAGATGGATGGGGATGGAAATCTAAATGGAAGAATAGAATTGCCCCTTGCGGTTGGAATCGTGGGTGGGGCAACGATGAATCCCACCGCAAGGGTTGCACTTAAAATCCTCGGGGTTAAAACCGCCTCAGAACTGGCAGAGGTCATGGCCTCGGTTGGTTTGGCTCAAAATCTCGCAGCCCTAAAAGCACTGGCGAGTGAGGGAATCCAGAGGGGGCATATGTCATTACATGCTAAGAACATAGCAATGATGGCCGGTGCTAAAGGAAAAGAAATTGACAGGATTGCAGAAATTCTGGTAAAGGAAAAGAATATTCGTGTTAATAGGGCAAAGGAATTGCTGGGGGTAAAAAAATGAAAAAATTAAAGGTTAAAGACATAATGTCAAAGGATCTGGTGGTGATAGATAAAGATGCCACCATACATGACGCCATTGAAAAAATGCTGAGTCACGAAATTCATAGCTTGATAGT
>QMZG01000100.1 GCA_003663045.1 Candidatus Altarchaeales archaeon | reverse complement strand
TGGGAAGTCACAGTTATCTGTATAACATGTGCCTCCATGGCACGTCCAATCACAGTCTGAAGTACAGTGGGATGGTCCCATCTCCGGATCTTGACACCACTCACAACCTGCAGCTATGCATTCGGGACATGATCTTATATCAAGACAGTTGAGTATTGTAGTAGTTGTCACAGGCCCTGTAGTAGTAGTTATCGGGCCAGTTGTTGTGGTTATAGGCCCTGTAGTAGTTGTAATCCAGGGTGGGATGGTACTCGTTGTAGTTGTTCCTGGAGGAAATGGGATTACCTCACCCTTCGCCTGGAGGGGAGGGTTCACGATCACCCTTACAGTACTTGGGATTGGACTGATTGCACCCTTGTCATCTATAACCCTTAGCTTTACGTAGTATTCCCCTATCTGGGTATAGTTGTGTTCTACGGAAATTCCTTCAGCATATGTTCCATCGCCAAAATCCCAGATGTATTTTACTATCACACCATCTGGATCTCTGGAAAGGGAGGCATCAAAATATGCCTTATCCCCCAAGGTAATTTCGACGTATTTCTCTGAAGGCTTGGGATTATGGTAGCTAACCCTAGCTTCCGCTATCGGTGGTTGATTCTCCACTACTGGAACTGCACCAAAGCAAACCATTATATCAATATCGGGGAGTGCCAGGGAGACAAATAACATTAATGCCAAGAGAATGATAAGGGCAATTACAGCGTTGATAATCAATTTCTTACCCAAGGTTCTATTTTTTGTACTCCCAGTCAGAATAAGAAAACCACCGGTAACAAAGAAAAGTGACATCAAAGCTGGTATAATCCAGAAAAGCAGACAGATCAAATTCCTTACAAGATCTTGTGTTTTCCTTAACTCATCCCCCTGAGAAAATACAATCGGAGATGAGACAAGAATACACAAGATGACTAATGATGTAAAAACTAGATACTTAGTAATTTTCATTCTTACATTCTTATGGTCAATAAATGTATTTATTACACTATGTTAAATAAAGAAATATAAAGAAAATAAAATGAAACCGAAAGATCCTTCACATTCCCACAGGATTCTACCTCTCGCCTTATGGAGCTTATTCATTCTGATTTTATTAAGCCTTAGTGTTGCCTCAGATCAGATACCAGAGATTTCTATAGAGGCAGTGCCTTCACATGTGGGAATTGGGAGTATCATAGTTATTACCGCTAACGCAAGTGATGATATCGGAGTAAAAGAAATCTATTTCTACTTTCCTCCATCATCCGAATTGGTCTCTGAATCTTGCAATAATCTATCATTATGTACCAAGAGCATATCAAGAGTGGCTGATACCCTGGGAACCATGAAGTTTTGTGCCAGGGCCAATGACACCAGTGGTCAACTCTCAGATTTGAAATGCACTGAGGTTGAAGTATCCTTGGACAGACCGCCCATTATAAAATATTTCTATGCGAAACCAACAGAGAATGATATACCAACCGTTCATGTAGATGGTACGGTAAAATTAACCATAGTGGCTGAGGATGATCATGGAGTAAAGAGGATATTTTTTGAGGATGTCTCTGCAAATACAACGGAGATACATGAATGTGTCAATCTTAAAACATGCATCTTTGAGTATCAAAAGACATTTTATAAAATGGGGATATTTAAGTTCTGTACATGGGCTATAGATACCACTGATCAGGAATCAAATAAATCATGTATCTATGTCCATGTGATATCAAAATATAGTTGTGAATTAATTACCTTGGATGATACCCAGAGTGAGAAGGTAATAGCATTAAGATTGACAAGTAAGAGGCTGCATCAGGATAAAGACGGAATTATTGGTTATCCAGCCCATTGCTGTAAAGACGAGGGATTTTGCTACGATCTGGAGATAAACACAACAACATGTAATAAAACCAGAGGAAATTTTCCTTTTCCGGACTATAGAGTGCTTGAATGGGATCCAAATGAGACCACTATTGAAGGAATTCTAAGTAATTACAAATATCCAAAGATTCTCTGTACCAATACCTTGGATAATTATACAATTTTGGGAGTAATCGATAATGCTAAATATCAACTCGTAGGCGAAACCCAGAATCTCGAAGATGGAATAGCAAAGTATTGGATTATGAAGACTGTTACAGGGGATGGCAAAGATAAATACTTCTTCGCAGAACAACTTCAACAAGAAGAAAATGAAACCAAGGTGAGTATTATAGTAGATGCTGTAACCTATTCGGATGCCGTACATAGATTACTGGAAAGTGAATGTCTGGAAAAAGACCTAGAGTCTGGAGAATGTCAGTTCGATTGTCCAGATATTGAGCCAAGGTGTGATTACAGTTGTACGTGTGGTGGCGGAATGGCTCTTGGTTGTGGTTACTGTCCACCAAAGACATGTGAGTGCTGCATGCAGTGTCATAAACTCTATAACTATGAGGAATGTATTTATAGGAAATATGAGAAGATGTATGGCAGACCTTATGTAGATTATCTATTCTGCTGGAGAATTCCGGAGTTAAAGGATACGCCATGGTGCTATCAGAAATCTGACCGGCCGACCTCTGCTGTAAATTTTCCCTGGTATGGATTTACAAGGAAGAATAATAACACCTACAGGTCTCTGAATATTATAACAGATGAATATATTGACGAGATTCACAAATGGAACTGGAATGTGGAGGTAAAAGAGAAGCCAGCGAGGTCTGGGATAAGTGAAAAGAGGTGGGTTCCAGAGGTATACTGTGATCATAACTTCGACAACAAGCTTTTAAGGGGTATATGGGCAAAGATATTTACAACTACACCATTATTGCATGATCATAGGAATGTTATAGATTGGACCAGAACGGGCGAGGGAGCGGTTTATGCCGGCGGTGGCTTCAGAAGAGAACCAGCATGCTGGTGGGAATGCTGTAGAAGATGCGCTCCATTCTGCAACTGTGATTGTTCTCCCTGTAGTGGTTATTGTTGTTTAAATGCGCATTTCACATCCGGAGTTACAGAGGTGATGGAAATTAGAGTGCCTTACACCACGGTTTCAGATGGACCCATGAGCATAACCTCAAATAATTATGAGGATACATCATGGACGGTGAGTAATGGAGCTATTACAGTCATTAGTACAGGAAACATGCCCTACAGGGTAAGTGCATCTTTTACCAAGGATGAATCTAAGGGATTATATATCCTTAAACAGGTTTATACTCCCATTGGTGGATGGAGCGATAACAAAAACTTTGTAGCGGATTATGATCAGTTCGTAATTGATGAAGATATAGTCTTGAATTATACACTCAAGGAAGATGCGAAGGATTTTTCAGCGAGTATAAAGGAAACATTCACTACCTCCCTGAGAGTTGATACATGTACCTGTCAACCAAAGATTCCCATATATGATGATGAGGGTAACATTATAGACTGGGTCTGTCCTCCTGGATGTAATGAGGGTCCTGATTGCTGTTGTTGCCCCTCTGGTTCCAAATCCATAACAACCACTGAATCGGTTGATGATACAACAGGCACGGCTGCTGAGATAGATACGATCAAGATCGATGCATTAAAGGAGGCTGCCCACGGCTTTGTAGATATTGTCATTCCCAGGGGACTTAATGTGGGTTTGGTTGCATTTAGTTCTGTGCCATGTCCTAGAGGCATCTGCTGGACATGGCCTCTGACAGATAGTGCTTCTGACCTACACAGAGAGATAGATAGATATACACCACTCTATGGTACCTGCATTGCATGTGGAATTCATAAAGGAAGAGATATTATAAGGGGTGCAACGGGTGAAAAATATCTGATCGTTATGTCGGATGGTGTTCCACAGTGCTGTCACCCCTCCGGTTGGCGTTGTGGAGAGATAAACGCCAAGAACCAGGCACTGGCTGAAGCTACCGCAGCAAAGAATGAAGGTATCATTGTGCATACAATAGCATTAGGTGACGATGCAGACAGACCTTTTATGGAACAACTTGCAGAGGCTGGTGGTGGTGTTTACTATGATGTAACATGTGACTGTTTATTGGATTGTGTTTATACAGAATTGGCAGACCTGGTGAAGGATAATGTAGTCCTGGTCAGTGATACCACTGGTAGTATGAAATGGCCATTAACACTTGACTGCCCAGGAGAGGGTATACCCGTGATCTATAAATTTGGAAGGGTAAATATCAACATAACTGGTAATATTGATAATTACGTTGATAGAAAAATAACAACCGGGGTTAGATCCAAGGGTTCTTTGAGGATAGATGTCAATCCAGATATCATAAATAGATTCATATTTAATGTTGGGAATTCCAGCATAGATTACTTCTCTTTAGTTTATCCAGTGAAGCATAATGCATTTAGGAAGCAATATGTTTGGGGACGGTGGATCCCATCGATTCCCTATACAATAGCTGAGGAGATATACGGCAATCTTCCTGGAGAGAGGACATATACATTCAATGAATCCTATGGCTATGAAAGTTCTTACTTTAACTATCCAGAGCAGTGTAAGAAGATATGTCCCGCAGATTGTACATGTCCTGAGGATGATATAACAGATGTCACCTGTATAGATGAAAATGGCAATAAATACAAG
>QMZG01000099.1 GCA_003663045.1 Candidatus Altarchaeales archaeon | reverse complement strand
CCATACTGATGATCAACCTGTCTGCAGGTTGATATGGATGGAATTCAATAAGGGGTATTGAAAATACCCCATACTTTCGCCAGCCTTTCTTAAAGGCTGTGATCAACCTGTCTGCAGGTTGATTTGATTAATGCCTGGGCCGGAGAGTGAAGAGGATCATGCTAATCTTATATTTAAAAATCCAGTTTATACGCTACGCCAATTTATCCCCCCAGTTTCTAAATGATTATACATGGATATCTTTCCATTCGAGAAGATCAGGGATGGGCAGAGGGAATTTCTGGGGGATGTTAAAGGTGCCATAGAAAACGGCAGGCATCTAGTGGCTCATGCTCCAGCAGGTATTGGAAAGACCGCCGCTGTTATTGCCCCCTCCCTCGAATATGCCCTTGGGAATAATAAGACTGTATTCTTTTTAACGCCAAAGCATACTCAGCACACTATTGTTGTTGACACACTGCAGAGGATCAAGAGGAAATTTGATATCAATTTCGTTGCAGTAGACATCATAGGAAAGCAGTGGACATGTCCACAGAATGTCAGAGACCTGGATCCAAGGGAATTTAATGAATTCTGCAGGGTATTGAAGAAGGATGAAAGATGCAGGTATTTCAAGAATGTAAGAAAGAGAAAGTTGTCAAAAAATGCTCGAAGGGTAATTGAAAGGATTAAGAAGGAACCGATGCACAGCGAGAAGATAAGTAAACTTTGCTCGGATAACATGCTCTGTCCATACGAGATCTGTGTTGAGGTGGGAAAGGATGCCAATATTGTGATCTGCGACTACTTTCATATATTTTCCCCCAATGTAAGGAAGGCTTTTCTGTCAAAGATGAATAAAAATTTGGAGAATTCCATTCTGATTATCGATGAAGCACATAATCTTCCTGAGAGGGTTAGAAATATCCTAAGTTACAACCTGACCGATTTTTCAATAAAAAGGGCTATTAAGGAGGCAAATCTTCTGGATTATGAAATACTGAAGGAGAATTTCAGAGAAATGGCAAATGTTCTGAGGGAACTGGGTAGAGGAATGAAAAAAGGTGGGGAGCGTTATGTTAAAAGGGAGGAGTTTATGGAAAAACTTCAAGAAAGAATGGATATTACCTATGCAGAGCTGGCAGATATGTCCGAGGATCTCGGAGAAGAGGTTCTCGGTATTCCCAACAGATACAGGTCATACTCCAAGACCATTTCCAGATTTCTTAAGAATTGGAACAAGGAGGATATTGGATATACCAGAATTTTTAAAAGGAATAAGAATTTTCTATTGACCTATCGGTGTCTGGATCCATCGGTTTCCAGCAGAGAGGTATTTGAGGATTCTCATTCTTCTGTATTTATGAGCGGTACCCTAATTCCCGTGAGTATGTATTCCAATATCCTTGCTCTGGATCCAAAGAGAACTCTAGAAAGGGAATACGAGTCACCATTCCCAAAGGAAAATAGGTTGTGCATCTTAGTTCCTGGTGTTACCACCAAATTTACCAAGAGATCCGACCTTATGTATTCGAGATATGCGAAGATTATCTCTGAAATTGTGAAAGAGGTTCCAAAAAATATAGCGGTCTTCTTTCCTGCATACCACATTCTTGAATCTGTTGAAAATCATCTAAAAAAATTCAGGTTGAATAAAGAAATTTTAGTTGAAAGACAGGAAATGAAGAAGGATGAGCGGGTTGAACTTTATCAGCATCTGATAAATCTTATGAATAATTCTGGGGGAATTCTTCTTGGGGTTCAGGCAGGTTCTCTTTCAGAGGGTGTTGACTATGCCAATAACCTCCTGGATGCGGTGATTATCGTTGGTTTACCATTGGAGATCCCCAATCTGGAGACGAAGGCATTGATAGATTACTATGACTTCAAATTTGAAAGGGGCTGGGACTATGGCTATATCTTTCCGGCAATGAATCGTGTTCTTCAAGCAGCTGGGCGGTGTATAAGAAGCGAGACGGATAAAGGAGTGATAGTTTTGATGGATGAGAGATTCAGGTGGAGGAACTACAGTAAATGTTTTCCTAGGGATTTTGAATTTATTGTGAGTGAAATCCCAGAGAGGTATGTAAAAAGATTTTTTGAAAAGGAAAGAACCAAAAATTAGTATCCTCATTTATTCTTATTAACCTGACTTCGCCACTTGAGTTTTACCATCTCAGATCAGGCTTTATCCTCGTATTTCCAGACAAAATCGCCAAAAATGCTCAAGACGGTAAATCTGAACCCTTTCTTGGGGTAAACCACAGTAGGTGTCAAATTTTCAGGAGGTTTAGGGTATAGATATGAGAGTTATTATTCTCTCATCATTAGACACTATTTACTTTCCCCTCTTCTCCTCAAAAACCTCAAAAGCCTCTTCTGCGGTAGCCTCTTCGTGCACCACTGCCCTCACCGCTTGGATCATCGCCACGGGATCTTCAGACTGAAATATATTCCTCCCCATGTCAACTCCAACGGCACCGCTTTGTATTGCTTTATACGTCATCTCCAATGCATCTTTTTCAGGAATTTTTTTGCCCCCAGCCATAACGATGGGAACGGGGCAGGTATCTACGACTTTTTCAAAATTTTCGCAGTAATAGGTTTTCACTATATGGGCTCCGAGTTCCGCCGCCATTCTCGATGCCAATGAAAGATATCTTGCATCTCTTCCCATCTCCTTCCCAACAGCCGTAACAGCAACTACTGGGATACCATACTCTTCTCCCCAATCAATGACTTTTGCTAATCCCAATAGTGTGTCCCTTTCAAATTCTGAACCAACCATTATGGAAAATGCCAGACCAGAAACATTTAATTTTATTGCATCTTCTATCGAAACTATAATACCCTCTCTAAGCAGTTCTTTTCCAATTATACTTGTTCCACCAGAAACACGCAGAACAATTGGTATATCGTTTTCTGGTTTAATGTAATTGCGTAAAGCTCCACGCGTGAGCATCAGGGTGTCCGCATATGGCAGAAGCGATTTCACAACCTCAAAATTCTCAAGTCCTGTTGTGGGACCCATAAAATATCCATGGTCTACAGCCAACATTACCGTATGTCCGGTCTTGGGTTTTATTATTCTCGACAAACGGTTTTTCATTCCCCAGTCCATTTTAGTTACCTCTCTTTTATTTATTTTGTTTCTCCGGCCTCACGATCATATAGCCCTTATCAATTAACCAGTGATGGAATTGCCATGTAGTAAATCTACAATCGGTTCTGCAGATTTTTCTAATTCTTTCATATTCTTCAGAACCTTCTTTTTGAGAATTCAATTCTAATTGAACTGGACACTTCACATCCTTACAGAATTCCCTCTTCTTATAATCTATGTATCCTGGAATTGACATGGTGAGTAGACTAAAAGATTTTTATGTCCCATTGTGGTTATATACTTTCTAATACGGATAATAAGAATGGATATAATATATAAAAGTTTCATATAAAAAACATGAAGGTAAAAATCAACGGAGAGGTTAGAGACTATAGAACCGTCTGGATGGAGGGTTCAGAGGTAAATCTAATTGATCAAAGAAAATTACCTCATAAATTTGAGATATATAAGTCGAGAAATTACAAAGAAACATCTATGGCTATCAAGGAGATGATAGTGCGTGGGGCTCCAGCTATAGGATCTGCTGCTGCTTTTGCAATGGCCCAGGCAGCTTTGAAATTTAATGAAAGAGATATGGAGAAATTTAGAAAATATATGACTGGAGTAGAAAAATTTATCAAAACAAGAAGACCAACTGCTTATGATCTTTTCTATGCTCTGAGTTTTATGAAAGAAAAAATTGAGAATGCAGATTCCGTTAATGAAGCAAAAGAAATCGCAAAGATAGAAAGTAAAAATTATGCGAATGAGATTGCTGAAAATTGCAAAAGGATTGGGGAACTGGGAGAGAAATTGATCGAGGATAATTCTAAGATATTAACTCACTGTAACGCTGGTGCTCTATGCAGTGTAGATTATGGTACTGCCCTCTCCCCGATAAGATTTGCGCATTATAATGGAAAAAATATTCATGTATTTGTTGACGAGACAAGACCAAGATTTCAGGGTTCTAAGTTAACCGCATGGGAATTATCACAGGAAGGAATTTCACACTCGATTATCGTTGATAATGCCGCAGGTTATTTTATGCAAAAGGGTGAAATTAACTTGGTGATAGTGGGGGCAGATAGAATAACCAAAAATTTCGACGTTATCAATAAAATTGGAACATATGAGAAAGCGGTTATTGCCAAAGAAAATGGAATTCCATTTTATGTTGCCGCTCCCAAGAGTACCTTTGATTTTAATATTAAAAGCGGTAAGGAGATTATAATAGAAGAGAGATCTCAGGATGAGATTCTTTTCATTGATGGAATTAGAATTGCACCTGAAAATTCTAAAGCAAGGAATCCGGGGTTTGATATTACGCCCAGGAAATATATTACAGGAATTATTACAGAAAAAAGGATCTTAAAATAAAAAAGAAAAATGAAAAAATAAAGGAAGAAGAGTTATCTCTTTTTCTTTGTTGTTTTCTTCTTTGTTGTCTTTTTCTTGGTCGTCTTTTTCTTTGTTGTTTTCTTCTTTGTTGTCTTTTTCTTGGT
>QMZG01000098.1 GCA_003663045.1 Candidatus Altarchaeales archaeon | reverse complement strand
GATCAAACGAGCCACATTCGATACACTCAGTGGCTCATGAATTTCCTCTTAATTATCCCGTAGCCCAGGCATTAATCAAATCAACCTGCAGACAGGTTGATCATCAGTATGGGGTATTACTCCATAATACCCCCTATTGAATTCCATCCATATCAACTCCCGGCCCAGGCATTTATCAGGTTTACAACATCCTCTAAATCTGCCTGACCCAGAGACCAGAGGTTTATGAAGTCCACAACTTCAGATAATGTCACTACTCCGCAGGGTGGAGAGTCTCCGGGGAGGTCACATAATTCACTACAACTGTATGTGCATCCCGTGACCCCATTGTCGTTCCAACCATCTGGATTAGAGCAGTTATTAGCATAGCCGGAATTTCCATAACTTTGATACAGACTAAAATCGAGAACTGTGTTGGAACAGACCTCATTTTCACTTACCACCGAAGAATTTGAGTTGTCGAAGAAAATTCCAAGGTTATTGAAATTTATTTTATTACCCAGGATCGTTGATTTACTTTCTGCGGAGTAGATGCCGTATAAGGTGTTATCTAGTATATCATTATCCACAATGGAATTATTCTCATTGGGATCGGTATGACCAATAACCTCATCATCAAATCCAAGAATTTCGGTGTAATTTAGACAGATTCCGATATTATTCCCCTTTATCAGATTCCTTGATATATTATTTGAATTTGAAGTCCAGAGTAGCTCGATTCCATCGTCCATGTTGTTCAAAATCGAGTTATTGGCAATCTGATTCTGGGATGATAGCACTAAACTTATACCAGCCAATTCATTATCTGATACTGTATTATTGATGACTGTGCTATTGTCTGTAAATGTAATAGATATACCATACCCGTCATTTGAATAAACATGATTGTGTTCAACTATACTCGGGGAGCTAATAATGAAGATACCAAAATCTGTATTTGAGTGTACTTCATTACCAGATACCTCATCACCAATAGATCCAAGTAGAGATATGCCGCCATTATTGTTCCATAGGGTATTATTGCTTATGAGACTTGATGAGGAATAGATTAGTTCTATACCCCCTGTGTAACCGGCTATTCTGCAATTCTTTATTACAATACCACTATGATTGCATGTATATACACCCAATGTTATAGGCTCTGTTGAACTCCAAACATCACAGGTATAATTTACAGGTATCAATCCACTTCCATTCAGGAGGGCATTATTACAGTCAAGTGTAACATTATCTGCACCAACTGTAATCTGTGCATTGTATACTTCACCTGAGCATAATGTAGTGTTTGATGTCATTGTGTAGAATCCAGTTATGGCTGTGTTGTTGGTGCATCCTGTAGGTATTGTTGTGGTTGTTGATGAGTCCATGTCTATTTTGATTCCATAGACATATATAAGATCACTTCCAAGCCCATCAATCGAATGCCCCTGGCAATCTAGAGTTATATCATTGGAAGTAATACGAATACATGTCTCAGAGGCATCTATAATATCAGATGTCAGAACATACCTCGCCCCTTCAACATCAAGGGTTGAACATTCACTAATATCTATCGCGACTGTAAATCCACTCAAATATAAAATCACTCCCACAACCAAACCCAGGTACATCAAATTTTTGTATTTCACTTCTCACCTTGCCTCCGCAGAATCTAAAAGTATGCCTAATGCCACCGCCAACCTTCTGTCGAATAATCTTGAAGGATCAGAAGAAAGATCCAGGATATATTTGTCGCTAATCGTCCATTTCCTGATAAATCTACCAACCTCCTTATTATTTATCTCGATGATGAAATCTGTCTTCAGAAGAGCACCGAAGGGAAGAAACCTCCTTATTAATGCCTTTCCGATCGAATCTTCCATGGCATGTCCGATCTCATTGCCGTTTCTATCCATAATCTTCCATGTCCTTCTCAACATTGAGGACACCACATCACGTTTAAATGAGCCTATCAACTCCCCTGTAGCGGGATCTTTGACATCCATTCCGGCATTCACATCGAATATGCTTTTGTCTTTGATAGTAAGTACTCCCTACTTTTTGAGTCATCATTATATACGTGTATGTGGGCATGTAACTTAAATTTTTCCCTCTCTACATAGAATAATGGCTGCTCTTTTTCATCGTAGATGTAGTACTTTTCTCCAATCGTAAAGTGCTTCTGGTGCAATAGAAATTTATCCCGCTCAAATTTAGGATCTATATGTTCCATTTTTTGCTTCAGAAATTATTGATACAGTTTACTATTCCCCATTCCAAATATAAATACTTATCGTTTTTTAAATTTCTCCCTACTCGGGCACTGGGGATTTATGCAGAAGCTCCAGGATTTTTTACCAATCACCCTGAGGATAGTGTAGTCGCATTGTTTACATTTCCCACCTACCACTATTTTTCCTCTGGGGAGTGACATAGTAAATGTACATTTAGGATAATTATCGCAACCAATGAATTGACCCATTTTTGATCTTCTCATTACCAGGTTGCCATCACACCGAAAGCATTTACCCAAGGAGGCCTTCTCAGCGGTCTTCATAGATCTAACAGAGGCGGCGAGGGCTTCACCGATCTTAGATTCATTTTCCTTAAATTTCTTCGATATCTGAATTATTGTTTCCTTACCCTCCTCAATTACCTTCTCACTGGAGACCCTTCCTTTTTCGATCTCTTCCATCTCTCTTTCGAATTTCCTGGTTAATTTTTCACTCAATACAAGGGGGCAGTATTTCTCCATGGTTTCTACAACATTCAATCCTAATGGCGTTACTTCAAGTGCTTTTCCGGTTACATAACCCCTTTTAAAGAGTATATCTACTATCCGTGACCTGGTGGCTTTAGTTCCAATATTCCTCTTTTCCATTTCCCTGATAATGGAGGCTGGAGTGTATCTCTTTGGTGGCTTGGTTTCCTTTTCATGTATGATAATATCCTCCACCTTGAGTTTTTCACCTTTTTTCACTTCATGCAGCTCCTGCTCCTCAAATTTTGCATATTTTCCATAGAGTGAGTGCCATCCCTTCTCAACAGTTCTCGTTCCCTTGGCAATAAAGATTTCAGAATTATTGTTTAATTCAATTTCAATGGTCTCTCTAAATGCGGGATCTCCAAAGGTAGCTAGAAATCTTCTTGCTATAAGATCATAGACCTTCCAGGCATGCTCACTTAATCCTTTGGGGATTTCACCCGTGGGGTGAATGGCAGGATGCGCTGGATCCTTTTTTCTACCATTATGTGGTTTTAATTTTTTTCTTGAAAGCAGAATATCTGAAGATTCTTTGTATTCCTTTATCAAACCGAGATTCCTTATAATCTTGGCATAGTCAATACCCTTGGGAAGTTGTTGACTGGATGTTCTGGGATAACTGATATATGCATTAGTATAAAGTTCTTGTGCCAGTTCCAATGTCCTTCTGGGATCTATGGACAAATGTTTATAAGCCTCTGTCTGCAGAGTAGTTAGATCGAATGGAACGGGTGGCTTTTGTTCATATTTCCTCTTCTTAATTTTTTCCACTACTGCGATCTCTCCACATTTATTCTTTATGGAATCAGCCTTTTCCTTTTCCCATATACGGTCTTCAAAATGAAACGCGCTCAGTCTCTTTTCGTCTGTTAAAGAGATCATCTCGATCTGCCAATATGGCTCTGGTTTGAATGCCTTTATCTTAATCTCTCTTGTCGCCAGAATCTTTAGTGTAGGTCCTTGAACCCTGCCAATGCTTAATGTTACATAGCCACGGGATCTTCTCACAGCTAGTGTTAATGCCCTCGATAGATTGATCCCCCAGAACCAATCCAGTATATGTCGAGTTAAGCCGGCATCTGCCATCCCTTTGTTAATTTTTTTCAGATTTTTATAGGCATCAACTATGGATTCGGTAGTCAGGGTAGAGAATTTCATCCTGCGTACATTATCACTTAGTGGATCAACATTACAAGCAAATCTTAGGATGTTAAATGCGATTACCTCTCCCTCAATGTCATAGTCGCAGGCATTAATGAACGAGTCACATTTTTTAGCGAGAAATTTGATATTGTCGAGATAACTCTTAGTAAATTCCGAATCCTTATTTATCTCATAGCTTGGTATCCATTCTATGTCAAATACCGGATATCGCCAGATCCCCCGTATTTTTTCTCTTAGCCCATAGATGTGACCCACCGTGGGTGCAATAAATATGTCATTCACCTGATGATAAGGAACACCATTTCTGGATAGCGTCCTCTCGCTCCCATTTCCGATAGATTTTGCAATCCTCTCCGCCACATTGGGTTTTTCGGTAATTATCAGGGTGGTCATGCTCTTTTGAATTTTTGTCTTAACTTAATCATATAAAAATCATATAAATCATATAAATAGAAATAGTGATAATACATACAGATAATACATACAGGACTTAAAAATAAGATGAAATTCGTTATTGGCCTAACGGGCAACATTGGCTCTGGAACAACCTGCAGACAGGTTGATCATCAGAACAGGGTTGGGGGTTCTACGAACCCCCCAGACCATATTATAGAATTTCAAGCAACATATACGTTACAGGCAGGATATACATTATGATATAAAAATAAGATGAAATTCGTTATTGGCCTAACGGGCAACATTGGCTC
>QMZG01000097.1 GCA_003663045.1 Candidatus Altarchaeales archaeon | reverse complement strand
GGAAAAGAAGTTTCTTTTCTACAATATGATGCTAAAATTGTGATGTAGCAAAGAAGAAGAGAGAACATATTTAGGCTGAAAAGCCCAAATATTTATTGTTGAGTTGAATTATTCAACAAAGCACATAGCTATGAATTCAATAACATTCCTTGGAACTGGCGGTGGCAGATTTGTCCTTTTAAGTCAGAGACGTTATTCGGGAGGACTGTGGTTATATCTGGAATCTACCATAATATTGGACCCCGGACCTGGGGCATTGATTCGAGCATTGCAATTTAAAAAGGATCCTAAGAAACTGGATGCTATCTTGGTCTCTCACAGACACTTAGATCATTACAACGATGCAGAGTTAATGGTGGAAGCAATGACCTATGGAATGAAAAAAGATCGAGGCTATTTGGTTATAAATAAAGATGCTCTGGGATACATCTCAGATTATCATAAAAAATCTGTAAGGTTGATAATCCCAAATGCCGGAGAAAAATTTAGGATCAATGATTTAGAGATTCTGGCAATCCCCACATACAGACACGAGGATGGCATTGGTTTCAAATTCTTTTCAAAGAGGGGAACTATAACATACACCTCGGACACGGGATATTCCGAAGAGCTTCTCGATTATTACAGGGATTCGAGAATCCTGATCTTGAATACAATATTCCCGGCTTCAAAGGAGATAGAGACCCATCTGAATACAAAAACCGCAGCCATGATAGTAAAAGAGGTAAAACCGGAACTGGCTATTATACAACATTTTGGTATGAGTATGTTGAATGCCAGTCCGGAGAGGGAGGCAAAATGGATGGAAAATGAGACTGGAGTAAGGACGATAGCAGCCAGAGATGGGATGACTATCGATCTTAAAAATTTGATGGAATCTAAGGAGGAGGGACAATTGAAATTGGATGAATTTTAGGATGGAAGCAAATAAGATGAAAGGAATTAACAGAATAGAACTTGACAATGGTCTGGTTTTATTAATGGAAAAGAGACCGAATACCAAGAAGACGGCTCTTTTGGTTGGGGTAAAAGTAGGTTCAATAAATGAGGATGAAAGGCTGAATGGCGGGAGTCATTTTAATGAGCATCTGCTTTTCAAAAGCAATAAGTACAGGAGTGCCAGACAGATTTCAGAAGACCTGGAATATTCTGGGGCGGTTATAAATGCATACACAACCTGGAAATACACCGCATTTTCTGCCAAGGTACCATATAAAGAACTGCCTAAGGCTATTGAAATTCTCTTTCAGGCAGCCACAAATTTCAGTTATAGAGAGGATGAATTTGAAACAGAGAGGCAGGTAATCCTCACCGAGATTCAGAATTTTATCAATTCTCCAGAGAGGTACTCACTGACGGGGCTTTTCATTCCAAAACTCTTTGAGGGAACACCACTGGAGAGAACGGTGGAAGGCACAGTCGAGACTATGGGTTGTGTAAAAAAAGAGGAACTTGAAAAATTTAAAGAAAAATTCTATGTGCCGAATAACATGGTTATCGCCGCGGTGGGGAAATTTGATGAAAGAAAATTGGTTAGTAGTGTAGAGAACTTCTTTGGTTCATTGGATGCGAGAAATCTTCCCCACTCCCCTACTTCAATTGATTTAACAAATAGGAGGAGGGAAAAATTTGAGGAAAGAAAGGACATATCCCAGGTTTATATGTGTCTTGGCTATAGGGTTCCCGGTTTTTCTCATAGGGATGTCCACTCTTTGGACCTAATTTCAAGCATCCTTTCCGAGGGTCTTTCTTCAAGAATGTACAGGGAATTGAGAGAGAAGAGGGGCATAGGCTACAGTGTGGGAAGTATTTTTCATCCAATTGGCAGGGAGGGAATGTTCATTACTCACGTGGATGGCTTTGATCCCAAAAGAATGGAGGAAGCAAGGGATGTCATTCTAAAAATCTTTAAAGATTTGAAGGAAAATCCAATTTCCGATAGAGAATTCAATGGGGTGAAGAATTTGATGATATCAAGATATGATGACCAACTTGAGAGGATAATGGATAGGGCAATGATGCTTCTTGAAAAAGAGATATATAATATTCCATATGATTTCAGGGAAAAGGAAAAATTTATCAGAAAAATTTCCAAGAGGGAGATTCAGATCTCGGCTGAAAATTATCTCGGCGACGATTATTCCCTCACGATTTTGGGGCCGGAGGGATTTAGATGATTATTTGGATGATCATTACAAACTCATAAGGTGTCTTGTAATCAGGTGACAGTACTACCTCCCGAAGTCCAATTCTACAACCTCACATGAATTCCATGTTCCTTTAGATAATTCTTAACATCCCCGATTTTATACTTCCCATAGTGAAAAATGCTCGCAGCCAATGCAGCCTGAGCCTTTGTTTTCTGGAACACCTCAAGGATATGGCCCGGATTGCCACAGCCTCCAGATGCTATTACTGGAATTCTTACCCTCTCAGATACGGCCTTGGTTAATTCTATATCAAATCCATCATATGTACCATCCCGATCCATACTGGTCAAGAGGATATCCCCCGCTCCTCGTTCCTCCGCCTCTTTTGCCCATTCTATTGCGTCAATTCCCGTAAATTTCCTGCCACCGTAGATAGAGCACTCAAACCAGCCATCCCTCCTTTTTGCATCTATCGCCACTACACAAGCCTGATTCCCATACCTATCTGCTATCTGATTTATCAATTCGGGATTTTCTATTGCGGCGGTATTTATGGTTACCTTATCTGCTCCGGAATTAAAGGCTGATCTGGCATCCTCTATACTTTTGATTCCACCACCCACCGTGAGGGGTATGAAAACATTTTTTGAGGTCTTCTTTATAACATTAACCATTGTCTCCCGTCTATCACTAGAAGCAGTAATGTCCAAAAAAACGATCTCATCCGCACCGTCTAAGTAGTACTTCTCAGCCAATTCCCAGGGAATTCCAGCATATCTAATTTGTTTAAATTCAATTCCTTTTACCACTCTGCCACTGGGAATTCCCAAATCGCAGTCGAGACATGGAATTATTCTTTTTGCTAACATCTCGTACTCCTTAAAAAATTTTTTAATATCAATAAACCTTTTTTTCCGGATTTTTCTGGATGAAACTGAACCGCATATATATTATCCCGGTTTATTACGGCAACAACCTCTGTACCGTATTCTGTTATAGCTATGATCATCTCTCTATTCTCGGGAACACAGTGGTAGGAATGCACAAAGTAGAAGAAGTCTCCGTTCTCTATTCCATCTAAGAGGTCTATACCCTTTTTTATCTCTATTTCATTCCAGCCCATCTGGGGGACCAGAACGTTATTTGGAAGTCTTATAACCTCTCCAGGGATTATTCCAAAACCAGGCTCTTTGCTCTCCTGGCTTTTCTCAAATAGAATTTGCATTCCAAGACAGATTCCAAGGAATGGAATTCCATCCTCAATAGAATCTCCAATTTTTTCCTCAAAGGGTAAAAGCTGTTTCATAGCATCGCCGAAGGATCCGACTCCAGGGATGACTACACCATCTGAATTCCCAAGTTCTTCTGCTTTACTTGTTACCTTGACATCCGCCCCCACCTTTTCCAATGCATTTCTGATACTGAAGATATTGCCCATGCCATAATCCACTATCGCTATCATTTCATCATATCCACAAACTCGTCGAAGAGGTAATAGTTATACCATGGTCCCGGGTGTGCCTCCGGATGGTACTGGAGTGCCATGATCGGTAATTCTTTATGTGTGATGCCTTCTACTGATCCATCATTCAGGCTTATGTGTGAAATTTCAATATTATCTGGCAGTGATTTTGCGTCAACAGCAAATCCATGATTCTGTGATGTAATATAAACTTTTCCTGTCTTTAAATCCTTGACTGGATGATTACTACCTCTATGACCAAATTTCAGCTTATAGGTTTTTGCACCAAAGGCTAAAGCCATGATCTGAAGTCCCAGACAGATACCGAACATTGGAATTTCCTCAGAGATTAATTTTTTCACTGTTTCAATCACATAATCCACACTCTCGGGATCTCCGGGACCATTGGAGACTAATATGCCATCTGGTTCATACTGCAGAATTTTATCCGCAGATGCTCTTGCTGGAACCTGTATTACATTGATCCTTCTCTCTAATAAAAGATGAATAATGCTTTGCTTCACCCCACAATCTATCAGAACAATGGTTCTTTTGCCATTAACATCGTGTTTCTTTGGTTTTTTTATCGACACCAGATTCACGAGATCGAGATCGGAAATATTTCTTAGATTTCTTGCCCTTTCCTTCAAATCCTCTATCTCTTTCTCTTCATATGGATATTTCAGGATTCCATTCATCACCCCATGGATTCGAATCTTTCTGGTCAGGAACCTCGTATCTACACCCTGAATCCCTGGAATTTCATACTCTTTAAGAAATCCATTTAAGGTATTTTTTAATTTAGCATGGCTTGGATTCTCTGTCAATTCCCGAATTATGAGAGCCTCTGCCTGTATTTTATCTGACTCGAAATCTTTATCGTTTACCCCATAATTTCCAACTAAGGGGTAGGTCATCATCAAAATCTGATATCTGTAGGATGGATCTGTAAGAGCCTCCTGGTAGCCAGACATGGATGTGTTGAAGACTACCTCGCCCTCTGCCGTGCCTTCTGCACCAAATCCCATACCTTTAACTACGGTCCCATCCTGCAGAATTAATGCTGCATTTTTAGTATTGTTTTTACTCATCATCAAATTATTG
>QMZG01000096.1 GCA_003663045.1 Candidatus Altarchaeales archaeon | reverse complement strand
TTCCACGACAGGGTTATTGTTGCGACTGCAAAACTCCTCAATGCAAAACTCATAACAAAGGATGAAGAAATTAAGGAATCGGGACTTGTAGAGGTGGTATGGTAGGGTTATTCGGGTTATCATTTACTGAATATATTCGCAGCGGATGGATAAGTATTCGGGGATTTTTTGGGCAGAATGATATCTATCGGGAATCCTGCAACAGCCACTTCCACAGGGGGATGAATTTCACTCCTTTGCCCTTGAATTCTTCTATGGCTTCGTAGTCCCATGTTATAACCCGGAGGTTATCGCATTTCAGTTCACTGGATGCTTTTACCAGGGATTTTAGCTCCCTTTCCTTTGTTTTATGATCGGAGATGTCGTAGCAGACCTGGATCAGTTGCTTAACTTGTGGACCCTCCTTCAGAACGAAGTCGACTTCCCTCTGCCGGTGATCCTTATAGTAATAAATCTCGTGGGTTCCATGCCAATAGCTCTTCCTTCTCAAAAGCTCAACGGCAACCAGATTCTCCATTAATTTACCGAAGCCCTCCGTTACTTTGAATGACAGCGCATTAATTAGTCCGGTATCTATACAATACACCTTCTTTGGTGCTATTACCTGCTGCCTCAGTTTGAAGGAAAATCTCTCGAGGATAAATACGAGATACGACTCCCTGAGATACCCCACATAATTTTTTATTGTATCAACCTTTCTGATGTCGAAAATATTTTTTAGTTTGTTATATGTGATCTCATTGGAAAAATTCGAGACCAGATACTTTGCAAGAGCCTCCATAGCGACAACATTTTTTATTTTATGCCTTCTCACAACATCCTTTGATACGATATCCCCAAAAATGGATTTTAGTATATCCCCTCCAAACTTATAGGATTCGGGGAGTCCGCCACCGGTTATGTAATCCTCAAGCATTTTCTCTGCAATAGCAGATGTGTCTGTTGAGTATTCACGAATCCTTAATTCCTCCGGAGAAACACCTTTGTAAATTAAAAACTCCCCGTAACTGAAGGGAAACAGCGTAAAATCAATATATCTCCCGGTTAAATGTGTTGCCAGATCCCCCGATAGAAGATTAGAATTACTTCCGGTGATTACTACCTTCTTTGTCCTCCTGAGTCTATTAGCAAAAAGCTCCCATCCGACAACATTCTGGATTTCGTCCAGGATTATGTACTCCAGATCTGTTCCATAGAGTTCATAGAAAGACTTCAGCACGAGATTCAGATCCTTTGCCTTAATTCCATAAAGTGTCTCATCATCAAAATTTATGTAGCCATATCGTTTATCTCTCAAAACAAGCCAGGAAAAAACAGATTTCCCACATCTTCTCACACCGAGAACCGCAAAAATATTTGGATACTTAAATGCATTTAAAGCCCTTTCCCCTCCTGCTTCTCTCTCTATTATTCTCTCTGTTGTAAAAAGGCTATTTCTCTCCCCTTCCTGATCTTGGATTATTCTCTTAATTTCAGCTATGTTCATATACTTTATATGGTAAAACAACTTTAAAAAGTTTACCCTCATAGGGATAGAAATTCAAATATGTAAGAAAACTTCGGGGGGATATATAATACTTGGTCGTAACATCGTACACCTGCCCAGGGATGATGCGGAACCTGTAATGCCGTGAAAGGCTAAAGAAATTATTTCTGCACTTTTCCGGATACATCCCTCGGTATATTCTCACACACATATGGACTTCATGACGGGACGCCAAGGAATATGAAGGTGGGTGGATGCCGGTAGTGGCGGTGTTCTGGGTGTTGTGGGAGTACAGAAAGTGTGGCTGAGGTAATCCCTTATTCGTATCAAAATAGATACGAAATATTTAAATATTCGTATTATAAATAATACTTATGGACGAAGTAATAAGATTTCTCAACCACTGGTGGAGAGAAGGCAGTGTGAGAGAGGACCTGGCAAAGGAATACAGGAGAGAATACTTCGATGAAGTAGTGAATTTATTGGGGGACAGACAGATCATAGTTATTTATGGACTGAGGAGGGTGGGAAAGAGCACACTGATGTATCAACTGATCCGGGAACTGATCGAAAAAAAGGTTAAGCCAACGAACATATTATATTTCTCATTCGATAAGAAGATCGGGGAAATAAAAGAGATCCTGGACACATACACCAAGATAACAGAGAAAGACTATGAGAGAGAGAAAATCTTTGTATTTCTCGACGAGATATACAAACTCAAAGACTGGTACAAGGAACTGAAACTGCTCTACGATGCCCTACCAAATGTAAAATTCATCATCTCCGGTTCTGCAAGCCTGAAAATAGAAAAGGAAGCGAGAAAAAACCTGACTGGGAGAGCATTTTATATCGAAGTAAAACCATTAACCCTCAAAGAATACACCGAACTCAAGTATAAAACAGAGATAAAAAACATAAAAATCTGGGAGGACAAACTGAAAATCAATTTCCCCATCTTCCTCAAGAAACCATTCCCGGGGATAATCGACTTCGAACACGATAGAGTGGTGAATTATATCAGGGAACTGGTCCTGGACAAAATCCTGTTCACAGACTTCCCCAAGGCATTTAAGAAGATCGACATCGACCTGCTACAGACCCTGTCTGAAATATTCCTCTCCAATCCAGGAATGTACCTGAATATCGAATCCCTATCCAGGGACCTGAAAAAAAGCAAAAACGACATAATCCGCCATATCAAACTACTTGAACTGGGATACATAATAAGAATTGTTAAGAACTACAGAGGCTCAAGGATCTCCGCATCGAGAAAATTGAGGAGGGTTTACCCCTACCATCCATCCCTCATCCAGGCCGTGTTTAAAGATATCCCCGAACCAAGATTAGTGGAATGCTTTGTAAGAAGCCATTTAGATGCAGAGTTTTATTGGAGAAAAAATGGCAGAGAGGTTGATTTCATTCATAATGACGCCCCAATAGAGGTTAAATACAGAGATAACATATCGGAAAAAGACCTAAAAAACCTGTTCGAATACATGGAGAAATTTAAAATAAAAAAAGGTTATCTGGTCTCAAAAAACAGATCCGATGAGATCCATAGAAACAATAAGACCATAAAAATCCTACCCGCATGGTACCTTGCACTAAAGAAATTCAGTGAAATCACAAGAACGGGAGACAGAATCTCTCAGCTAAATCCAGAAGAAGAAGCCCGAGTTGGTTGACGGATGGGTAGATATCCGGGGATTTTTTGGACGGGAATCCTTAAGCGGTCACTTCCACAGGGGGATGAATTTAATTTCCTTGCCTTAATCCCGTAGAGGGTTTCATCATCAAAATTTAATGACAGATATTTAAGTTTATACTCTATATTACAATAGAGGCAGGATGGAAAAGCTAAGTTCGGTGAAGGTAAAAATGCCGGAAGAATTGATAAAATCACTTGACCTGCTTGTGGATGTTGGGGTATATCCAAGCAGAGATGAGGCAATCAGGGATGCTATACGATTGTATATCGAAGAATCTAAGGGGGGATGAAAATGTCTGAGGTCGTGATCAGTGTAAAGCTCCCGGCCAGTACCGTAGAGGAGATAAAACATGGAAGGGGATTTACAAATGTTGGAGAGTTCATAAGATCAGCAACAATACGGCTTTTGCTGAGAATGAGGATTCTACCGCAGTCTTTTTTAGTCGATCGCATCACCGGGGAACTAACGAAGAGAATGACTGAAAGAAGAGAGGTATTTGATCCAGAGAAAGAAATAAAGATGTTAAGAAAGATCCGGGAGGATATCTGGAGAGAAAAATATGCTGAGAGTAGTTCTTGACAGTAACGAATTTGTCTTTGGATTTCGAGGAGTATCTGAGCCAAACAAAATTCTGAGACTGGCCGGGGTCAAATTTGAGTGCATAATACCTCAACTGATCCTTGAAGAGGTGATACGAAATCTTAAACACAGAGAGGGGAAGGATTTTGCATCATTTGTTAGAGACACTATCCTGCGAATGGATATGGATGTATTAGACGAATCCGGGATACCGCATACATTGATTGAAAAATATGTTTCTAAAGGACTAAAACCTGCAGATGCACTGATTGCCGCATTTACGGAATGGGTAAATGCCGACCTTCTTATCTCAGAGAATAGACACCTCGTCAGGGAACTAAAACCCGAGGGATTTAAAGTCTTACAGGCAAAGGATTTCATCAGGGTTCTTGAAGAATCTGCAGATACCATTTAGAAGATGAAGCCGAAGCCCGAGCTGGTTGATATTATGTCTGATTCGAGTTATCATTTACTGAATATATTCGCAGCGGATGGATAAATATTCTAAAGCCAGTCTCCTATTGCGTGTTGTAGGGCGTCTCTGAAGTTCAGGTGTTTGCGCCTCTGATGGTAAAGAATGTCGTGGATGAAGACGCCGATGAAGATTATCACGGCGTATATTGCCATTCCGATTCCGTGGGAATTGACTATGCTGGAAGGAAAGTCGGGGGTCGCCTGGATATCTACCTTGGGGATGGATACCATCATGTCACTCACTGGGTAGAATATCTGAACGGGGCGTCCCACCATGTCCGCGATTAAATGCCCCGTGAGCATCACGGTTAACAGTAAGAAGAAGACCTGGAATTTATCGGATGGGCTGTTTCTCTCGAGATAGTAGGATATCAGGAACAATGTGAGGGGGATCAGAAAAACGATGAAGATGTTGTGGAATGGGCAGCATTGCGTTGCATATCCCAACGAAAGTAGGAAATGGTCCAGGTCTATTAA
>QMZG01000095.1 GCA_003663045.1 Candidatus Altarchaeales archaeon | reverse complement strand
GGGAAAGGGGAGGGGAGGAGATGGCAAGAGTACCGGAGCAGCTGATTTTGGCCCGCTCGGTTCGGGTGGTGGTGGTGGTGGCTATGGAGGAAAAGGGGGTAATGGGGGAAATGACGAAACTACAATTGCTGGATCTGGCGGGATGTACTATGGTTCTAAGGAAGAACCATCAGACTTGGGCTCTTTTGGAGGCAGTGGCGGTGCAGCCTCTGGAGAACCGGGCAGTGGTCTACCTGGAGCGGGGGGTCTTGGCGGCGGTGCTGTAAAAATAGAGGCTAAGGAGATCATACTAAATGGTTATATCTCAGCCGATGGTAATGATGGTGAAGACTCCGCCGAGAACGATGGAACTGGTGGAGGAGGAGGGGGAAGTGGTGGTAGCATCTTCATAATTACTGACAATCTCAGGCTTAATGGTAGAATAACTGCCAATGGAGGCAACGGTGGAAATGATAGACAGAAGGGAAGGGGTATAGACGGTGGAGGTGGTGGTGGCAGTGGTGGGAGAATCTCTATATTATATAGCATCAAATCAGGTTCTGGAGAGGTATCGGTAATGGGCGGTAAAACTGGATCTGGGCATAAGGGTGATGCTGGTGAAGAAGGAACCATAACCTGGAAGAAAAAACCGATCTCCTTCTCTTCATTGATTTATTCCAATATAACATCCGTTAAGATCAATCCAGATAATCTGAAAAGCTGGGGAAAATTCTATGCCAATGCCACTGTCCCGGGAGGTAGTGAAATTCAATACAGAATTTTAAATGCTTCTGATAATTCAACCCTGTGTAAGATAAAACAGGAGGATGCCCTCTCTGGGTATAACATAAGTAGCTGTGCGTCAAATACCGAGGCTATAAGATTACATGCCAGTATGATTACTGTCAGTACCTCTATAACACCCCTCCTTCATTACTGGAAGATCTACTATGATACAGAAATAAAGAACCTAAAACTGGATATAGGTTTAGACAGAACTATGGAGTATGTTAATCCATCCTTCTCTGGAAGGACTACTATCTCTGATGATAATACAAATCCAAGAATTTCAGAAAAGATAACCTCATTGCTTAAAGATTGTGATTGCAGAGGTTGCTCTCTCTCTGGAGATAAATGCACAATAAATCTGAGATTTTTTAGCGAGTCATCTGGTACTTTGATTTTAGAAAATCCTAGATTGGAGTATTGCATTCCGCAGTAAATGTTTAAAAAATAAGAACAAGACCTTAGAATAGTTACATTAACAATAAGAGGATAGTTTCTTTTTTACAAAAAGGTATATTGCAGTAGCATATATTATACCAATAATTATATCCACCACATAGTGTTCTCCAAGATAGACAGAACTAAAACCAATTCCAAGGGGGAGTAGGATTACTGGAAATGCCTTTTTTCCAAAATACCTGATAGTGAATAAGAACATAACCCAGGGATATCCAACATGTAGAGAGGGTATTGCTGCTACAGGATTTGCATTTACTAACATGTATAGAGTATAAAAAGTAACTCGGTGGTATACATCATCTATCTCAAACAGAATCTTGTAGATCGTGGGTATATATCCATTTTCATTTGCCAACCAAGGTGGTGCTGCAGGATATAAAAGAAATGTAACCAATGCGGCATATGAAAGTAGGATAAAGGTTGCTCTAAACTCTTTAAATAATTTTTTATCATCTTGAATCCATAAGAGATAGGCAAAAAGTACAGGTAATAAGAGATGAAGTGAATAAAAAACTGCAGCTAAGATATCATACCAAGTTACTACGCCAGGGGTAAAAAAATGTTGTTGTAACCAGATGGTTGGGAGGTTACCAAAAAATAATAGCTTTTCTGCTTCGATCAATTCTGTGTAATGGACCTGAGTTCCTAAATTGTCTGCAATACCCCTCATAGCATCATACGCAAATATTAATAGTGCAAACGGAATCCAATCCCATAGAAATCTACCTGCCTTTCTAAACCTACCCAGAAGTACTAAACCTAAAACACCAAAAAAAACTATTTGATCAATTAGCAGATGTACCTGATAATAGAAAAGTGTAGAGAATAAGAGTATAGCATAAAGTATAATAGCAAATCTAGAGATATCGTCAAGTCTCTCATCACTATCTTTACCAATAATAAGATTCCAAAGATGATAAATTTTTCCATTTTGTTTTTTCGCCTTTAAAGAGTAGAATGAAAGGTAGGATATAAAGCCTATTATCCCTGCTAACATCATAAAGATACCAATCTGTCCCCCCGTAACTAACCCCACTGGTACGAGCATCAATGAAGCAGCAAGATGGATATAACTAGGTTTTTGTTTCATCTCTTATATTTATTTTTTCTTTCTGTATTAAATATATTGTAGTTTCATTAAACTGGGCCTTGTGATAATTTTTATCAAGATGTAAAACAAAGTCAAGAGGGTAGTTATAAAAAATTTGTATAGAATTATTAAGGTACATATACTTTCTTGTTACTATAACTAACTTAACTTTTTCTAAGCTAGAGAAAAGATCATCACGATTTAAACTATATTTGGCATTCCAAAAATATCCAAAAAGGCTTATTCTATTTGTTAGATAGGCGTATTCGGAGTAATCTGTTAAAATTGGATCATAAACAGTAGTATTATTTTCAACAAATTCTATAATCGATTCTTTTTCTTTAATATCTGACAACTTATGAGTTCCTAAATGAATAGGATTGGATAACAAACTAAGAAAGCTAGCTATCAATAAACCAAAACAAAGAATTATAATTATTGACAATGTCATATTCTTTAACATTAAATGTGGTTTAGGATAGATAGGTAGAAACTGGAGAAAGGGTTTAAATAAAATCTTAGCTGAGAAAATTATCGCTTTGGTAGATAAAAGACAAGCAAAGGGGACTATCAACAAAAAATAATGATAGTATATCCTGGGAAGGAGAAAGAAAGACAACATTGATAGATAACCTATATAAATCCAGTTATGCTCTTTTTTTATTTTTCCAAACCCCAAGATAGCAAATGGTTGAAATAGAATTCCAAATATCAGTATATTTAAAACTTTTGATACTAGTGAGTACTCTTGGCGATTGGTTTGGAAGATTATTGTTTGACTAATTATTTTTGAAATTTCAAGTATAAATGGGGTGAAAAATAGCAACATAAAAGTAAAAATAGATATAAAGAGTTTGACCCTGTCTTCTTTTTTAACTATTAAAAAATAAGCTGGGAGAAGTAAAATAGCAAGGTACTTAATAAAAATAGAGGCTGCTATAAGGAGACCTGCAATAGCCAATCTGGGATTTTTGCTATTCAGGAAATAGACTGCGGCGATAACAAAAAATAAAACATAAGGCTCTTGCATTACCAGTATACTAGTATGTATTGCAATAGGATTAAATATATACAACAAGGCTGTAATAATAGCTGCTCTATTATCAAAAATATTCATTGCTATTTTATAAAGCAATACGGAAGTGATGGAATCTATAACAGCTGTAAATATTCTCATGCCTAACCAACATTGAGGAAAAAATAAGTGAGGTAAAGAAAAAAGGATAGCAATACCTGGAGGATGATTAGATACGAAATCAACATAAGGTATCCATCCTCTTGCTAAATATTTCCCCTGAGATAGATTAACAAATTCATCTACATCATAGAAATCAACTATTTGGGATATTAAAAAAAGTCGAATGGTGGATGCTAATAGGAATATAATCACTGGTATATTCCTATTTGTGATATGCAAATTAGTCTGCCTGAACATTTTGTTGTTATTAATTTGACTTTGTCAAAATTAAAAGTTCTATAAAATCGTACGAGTTTCTAAGTGATTCAGTAAAACAGGAGATAGTCGATCATCCACAGCAAGCAAAGAACAAGGACTCAGAATCAGACATCAGAGGGAGATATCCACTGGATGTAATGCTTAAGCAGCAATTGCTTTGAACTTAGTCTTAGTACCTGTAGGTTTCTTTCAGAGTTCTGGAGGAGAGTTAAAGGAACCCCGAGAGGATAATTATAATCCTTCTATGAACCTCTACCCTAAAGTATAATTAAAGAGACATGTTTCTGAGGAGGAGTTAGAGAGACTATACAAAGGATAGAAATGTCCCAGAACAAAGGAGAGACTACTGGCAATAAAGCTGTACTATGATGGCAGAAGAGAGAAAGAGATTGGTGATATTCTTGGTGGGAATATCAGAACTCTGAGGAGATGGAACCTACCTTCTGGACAAGAGAAGGCCCGAGAATGCAATCTCCAGATTTGAATCCAATAGAGTTCTGTTGGAAGGATTTAAAGAGACATTCAGCAAAGCTTTTAAGCTTTGATGAGGTTGTCACAGAAGCCTTGAGGATAGCCAAGGGGTTGATGCTGGAAAGTTGGCTCAAAAGCTTTGGAGCAGTTATCAGGTTTTCGTAGTTACGAGGGAGATTTATATGGTCAAGAAGTAATATTATTATCGGTAATCTGTAGAGTGGAACAGGTCAGACGTTACAGGATTTACTATAAATAGCATTAAGCCTCATTTACACATGAATTTCACTGTTTTATCCTCTACAATACATGCTATTACAATATGGATAAGAGGTATGATAACAACTGGGATAGCAATCACCACTATAGCAATTACGATAACACTCGGTATATGCCTCATCCCCCTCAAAAGTCTCTACATTCATAGTTGCATATTTGATCACATCCATAATCAAATGCTTGATCGGATCCACAATTACATGCTTCACTACAATCCCCTTCTTAGTCTTCACATGGAACAAATTTCCATTTGCCATTATCACATTCCCAGTTACCCCTTGTTTCTCCATCATCCTCTGAAGTGCATTTATCCCATTTTCCATCCAAGCACAGCCATTTTTTCCCAAAGTATATATCATCTGATTTTTTGCATCTACCACCACAATCTACACAGTCATTCTTAGAACTACAAGAAGCGATTTTGG
>QMZG01000094.1 GCA_003663045.1 Candidatus Altarchaeales archaeon | reverse complement strand
GTATTATTTTCACTTTATAATATCCCTTCCCGTTATCCTTCTGTATGCCTCTAAATATCTTTGTGATGTTCTCTTCACAATCTCATCTGGAAGCATAGGTGCTGGTGGCTCTTTATTCCATTTGATTTTCTCTAGGTAGTTTCTAACGAATTGTTTATCAAAACTCTTCTGTGTTCTCCCAGGAGAATAATCCTCAAGAGACCAAAAGCGAGAAGAATCTGGAGTCAAAAGTTCATCAATAAGAATTGGTTTTCCATTGGAGATACCAAACTCAAATTTTGAATCTGCAATTATTATCCCATTCCTATTTGCTTTATCAAATGCCTTCTCATAGATCTGGAGGGAAATTCTTTTCAATCTCTCCGTCAATTCATTTCCAATCAAATCCGCCATCTTCTCTTCACTTATGTTGATATCATGTCCCGTTTTAGACTTAATAGCCGGAGTAAATATTGGTTCTGGAAGTTTCTGGCTCTCCTTAAGCCCCTTTGGTAGTGAAATTTCGCAAACACCACCCTTTTCCCTATATTCCTTCCATGCAGAACCTGAGATATACCCCCTGACTACACATTCAATGTCAATCCTCTCAGCCTTTTTTACTATCATGGATCTCCCTTCAAGAATCCCGGAATATCTCCTAATCTCGTCTGGAAATTCATCAACATTGGCGGTTATCAGATGATTCTCAATAATATCCCTAGTAAAATTAAACCAGAATACTGATAATCCAGTAAGTACTTTACCCTTGTATGGGATTCCATTTGGCAGAACAGAATCGAATGCTGAAATCCTATCCGTAGCGATCATTAATAGTTCATTACCCAGATCATAGATGTCCCTCACCTTTCCACGCATAAATGGTTTGAGAGGCAAGTCTGTTTTAAGAAGAACATCACTTTTCATGTTATTAGATTTAACCTTAGAATTAAAAAATGCAACAAAAACGCCAATGGTAAAGAAAGGAGAGCTGATATATAGGCTGGAAAGTCCAAATATTTATCTTAGTATTGAATTATTCGGCAAGAAGAAATGAAACAGATCTTTCCAGGGGTTTATAAGATTAGAGGTAAGATAGCAACAGAAAATTCAACTCCCGGATTTAGGGTTTATGATGAAAAATTAATCAAGAAAGGGGACAAGGAATACAGAATATGGGATCCATACAGGAGTAAATTGGCGGCGGCCATTCTCAAGGGACTGAGGGATCTTCCATTCAAACGTGATTCAAACGTCCTTTACTTGGGAGCGTCTTCTGGAACTACGGCAAGCCACGTATCAGATATTTGTAGCAGTGGAATGATATATTGTGTAGAATATTCAAAGAGGATGATGCGCAATCTCTTTCAAGTCTGTGAAAAAAAGAGAAATATGATCCCCATTTTGGGAGATGCGCGATATCCAGAGACATATTTTCATAATATTGCAATTGTAGATGTCATTTATCAGGATGTTGCCCAACCAAATCAGGCGGATATTTTGATAAGGAATTCAGAAAAATTTTCTCTAAATTACGCCATATTAGCGATAAAATCCAGAAGCATTAATGCAGTGAGAAGTCCCAAAAAGATATTCAGAGAGGAGACAGAAAAATTAAAAGAAAGATTTAATGTTATGCAGGTTATTGATCTTAGACCTTATGACAAGGATCATATGTTAGTGAATCTGAAATCTAGATGAATCATTGTCGGGTCTCTCTCATGTAAACCTTCCTTACAGGATATGAAATTTCAATATCCTCCTTTCTATACCTCTTCATTAATTCCTTGACAAATTCATGAGTCACAAGATATTTGTCTGTAAATTCCTTTACCCTGAGGATTATGGAAAATTCTATGTTGGAATCTCCAAATTTATTGTATCTTATGAATGGTTCAAATTTCCCAATCCCTCCTTTAGTGTTCTGCAATACCTTTTTAGCGGTTTCAATGGTAACCCTTTCCACCTTTTCCAGATCTGATTCATAGCTCACCCCGCAATGAATAATTACCGACATCTCCCTTTCTGGATCATAGTAATTTATAACTATCATCTCCGCCAGCTTGGCGTTAGGTACTATGACAATGTTATTGGGTAGGGTTCTTATCTTTGTGGATCTCCATCCAATACTCTCCACATAGCCCTTTAGTCCATTCTCCAATTCTATATAATTACCCAGCTTTATGGATCTGTCAGTTGCAATGTAGATACCAGCAAAGTAATTTGATAGGGTATTTTGTAAAGCCAGGGCTACTGCCAGACCACCGATGCCCAGACTGGCGATTAGAGGGGTGATCTCAATCCCAAATTCTGCTAGAATAAGAAGGAAAGCCACTATGTAGATAACAACATCAATAATATTCTTAACGGTTAAAAGAGCTGTCCTTTCTATCTTTATCCTTTTCTTAGCCTTCTCAATATGCCATTTGAAGATGGTATCTATGGATCTCACCGCCATGAAAACACCCCACAGAATACCAATGGCTAGGAATAGGTTATTAATTTGTTCTGAGTAATCCTTCAGAATATTAATGGAGATCACCGCTAGATATAAACCTATCAGAATAATCCCTAAATAGATTGGCTTCTCTATTGTCTTTAGTAGCTCTCCATCTAATGTGGTTCCGGTCTTTTTAGCAATCCTTAGTAGGTATTCTATTATCACCAGATAGAATAACTTGGCAATAATAATGGAAGATATAAATATCAGAATTGCAGATAGTATGTCAGAATATTGACTCAAGGCATCAGCTAATGTCATTTTATTATCTATAGTAATTGCATATATAAATCTACATATAAAAGATAAATGGAGAATTTGAGTTAGAATGACCGTAATACATATACTTAAGGAATCCACGAGACTGCTTTTTAAAAGACCCAAGATTTTTATCCCCAATATGAGCGTAGCTTTGATCTATGCTGCTTTTGAATTGATACTGATTAAACTGTTTATGGACATAATAAATGAGATCATGTTTGCATCTCCAAATGAATTTCACGATATCCTATTCTCAAATTTGATTCCAATAGTAGGTATTCTGGCTTTCTATCCCATTCTTGGGGCCATGGACCTCATTACCTATTCCATGTACCCCTCTCTGGTTTCGGACTATCACGAGGGTAGAGACATAAGCCTCTGGCTAGCACTGAAATCATCTCTCGGTAGTTGGAGGGTCTGGCTAACCCTCGGCTTGGTATTACTGCTATTTTTGATTTTTATTGTGCCAATTGTCATGATTCCTGTAATGATATATCTCCTTACAGAGAACATATTTTTTATATTTTTAGCATTCTTTATCTTCATCACGGCCCTGATACTGTTGATGATGGCGGTATTCTTTGTAATACCAATAGGTGTTATAGAAAATGAGAAACCAATAGAAAGCTTTAAGAGAAGCTATCAATTAGCCATCAGATACAGGGTGGAGGTGTTCTCATTGATCACCATACTCATCATCATAATAATCATTGCTTTCGCTTTGGGGAATATCCCCGGTATTGGATTGTGTACCGAGATCACTTACTTTGCAATAGCTATCTTCATCTTAATAAAAATAATCCAGTCTTTAATCTATACATATATTTGTGTTGTTAATCCATATTTTTATGTGCATTTTAAGAACAGAGGGATAAAACAATAAAATGAGGATAGTAAATTATGAAAATAAAAGGGAAATTGAAAGGGTCATTGAGAGATCACTAGATCTGGAGTCCGTTTTTGATATAGTAAGACCCATCCTCAGGGATGTTAAAGAGAACGGCGACTCTGCCCTTATAGAATACACAAAAAGATTTGATAATTTTGACCTTATCTCTGAGAATATAAAAATATCGGAAAATGAAATCATGGATGCATATTCCAATGTGAGCGATCCATTTCTCAGTGCAATAAGACATGCCCACAAAAACATAGAAAAATTCCACAGGGAACAGTTTAAGCAGATAAAGAAATCTTGGAAAATCGAGACCGAGAAGGGGATTTCAATTACAGAAAAAATAGCGGCAATAGAAAGTATTGGAGCCTATGTGCCTGGAGGAATCGCTTCTTATCCTTCCACAGTTCTGATGACATGCATTCCGGCAAAGATCGCCAATGTGGAAAGGATTGTTGTGGTTTCACCCCCACCAATATCTCCCGCAGTTCTAGTAGCATGCGATCTTTGCGGTGTGAATGAAATCTATCGGGTTGGGGGTGCTCAGGCTATTGCGGCATTGGCATATGGAACAGAAAGTGTCAGAAGGGTAGATAAGATAATAGGTCCCGGAAATAGGTACGTAATGGCAGCAAAACTCTTAGTCTTTGGGATAGTTACTATAGACATGCCAGCGGGCCCTTCAGAAGTTCTGATAATCGCGGACTCCGAAGCAAATCCAAGATTTATAGCTGCAGACATACTGGCACAGGCAGAGCACGACCCAGATGCTCAATGTATACTAGTGACAGATTCCAAAGAAATCGCAGATGAGGTAGATAATGAAATTAAAAATCAAATCGAGGATCTGAAAAGGAGAGAGGTCATAACCCAGAGCCTGGAGAATTCATATCTGGTTTTAACCAGGGATATGAATGAAGCCATAGAATTCTCAAATTTATATGCTCCAGAACACCTGGAGATTATGACGAAAAATCCAGAGGAAATCGCAGAAAAAATAAAAAATGCCGGTGCTATCTTTCTTGGGAATTACTCTCCAGTTCCTGCGGGAGACTATGCCTCGGGAGGAAATCATGTTCTTCCCACTGGAGGTACAGCGAGATTTTCCTCTGAGTTGGGTGTGAGGGATTTTCTAAGGTGTTATAGCATTCAGAAAATCAGTAAGGTAGGTTTATCAAGGCTTAGAAAGACGATAGAAACACTGGCTGAAGTAGAGACTCTTGATGCACATTCTAATGCCGTTAAAAAGAGATTTTGAGTATGGATAAGGTTTTAATTGAATGGGAGACTACATATGGATCTGGTCCAAAAGATTTGATAAGGAAGTGGGCATATCTAAGTAGAAGACAGGAGAGTATCACCAGTATCCTACTTCTAATTCTTATATTCTCCATTTTCACTGTGTTTATATATGTAGATAGCGGTTTAAGTAAGGCAATTAATTATGTTACACTTCTCGGTAGGATCTTCATTCCGTTAATTCTTGGTTTATTAATTTTCTCAGTTACTATCTCATATCTTGGAAAGTATGTAAAGGAAAAGAAT
>QMZG01000093.1 GCA_003663045.1 Candidatus Altarchaeales archaeon | reverse complement strand
TCCTGCCTCTCTCTCCCTCTTCTTTTTTACCATCTTCAATCTGAAAAAACTTTCTCTTTCCATTTCCTCCAGGCGCATAGTTATGTATCTCTGGGTATTACTAAGCTTGGGGATCATTATGTATTCCAAGGCATTTACCCTCCTCTTTGTCTTTTTTATCTCTTCACCTAACCGTCTTATAATCTCTTCAATCCCTATCAATTTAATGGTTTTCTTTAATGCCAGATCAAATTTTTGTGATGCATCATCCAGTTTTGATGATGTAAATGCCAATCCATATAAGCCCTCATCTAATCCAGATTTATCCTCTAAGAATTCTATCTCTGGAATCCCAACACCCATGATGTTCTTTGATGACATCTCAATGGAACCTTTTTCTGGTGTTGCAACTGCAATACCCTCAACACTGGCGGTACCCATTAATGCCTCTGCCCGAATTAGATCGTTATATGCCCTTTCCATAATCCCTGCTAACTCTGTTCTGGAATCCTTGGCTTTATCTATAACACCAAAGAATTCTGTAATTAAAGAATCTCTTTTCTCTTTTAGCAACTTGTGTCCCTTATCAGCTAATTTTATCTTCTTATTAATCTCCAAGAGCTCCATGCGCGTGGGATGAACTCCTTCAATGATATCTGCCATCGTTATTTTCAGTATTGATGATGTGATGAATTGTATATAGTGGGAATTCGCTGTAGGGTCGGTAGACCCCACAAAAGCGTCAGTGATACACTAAAGCTTGAATCAAGGTGTCATTAATGTGCTGATAAGGAATGCAGCAGTGCATTAACAAAGTTAACGTCATGGTGTCATTGCCTTATTTCTTTTTATGTTTGCTTTTATACTTGGGATGATACTTCTTAATGAATTTGGGATCAATTCTCTTCAATTCTCTCTCTGGCAATGTGGAGAGCAGATCCCATCCCATATCCAATGTATCTTCAATGCTACGATCCTCATCTACATCTTGGTTAATAAATTCGGACTCAAATCTTTCTGCAAATTCCAGAAATTTCTGATCCCTCTCGCTCAGTGCCTCTTCACCAACTACTGCTACTAAGTCTCTGAGATCTCTACCCTCCGCATACCCCGCATACATCTGATTGCTGACATCTCTGTGATCCTCTCTAGTTCTTCCCTTGCCAATTCCTTGGTTCATCAATCTCGATAAACAGGGAAGGACATCTATTGGAGGATATATCTCCTTTCTATGTAATTGCCTACTCAGTACTATCTGACCTTCCGTAATATAACCGGTGAGATCTGGGATTGGATGGGTTATGTCATCTCCAGGCATAGTCAGTATGGGAATCTGAGTAATTGTACCTTTTTTTCCTTTAATACGACCAGCCCTTTCATAACTCATTGCCAAATCAGTATAAAGGTAACCGGGATAACCCCTTCTACCCGGGACCTCTTCTCTTGCTGCCGAAATTTCCCGCAAGGCTTCACAATAATTAGTTAAATCCGTCAGGATAACCAGAACATTCATCCCCTTTTCAAATGCCAAAAATTCTGCAGTTGTTAAAGCAATTCTTGGCGTAATTATCCTCTCAATGGTGGGATCATCCGCTAGATTAATAAAGGAGACGATTCTTTCTAAAGCACCCGTTCTTTCAAAATCCTTTCTGAAAAAAGCAGCCTCCCCGGCGGTTATGCCCATTGCTGCGAATATTACCACGAATTCCTCCTCCTTTCCAAGTACCTTGGCCTGTCTTGCTATCTGAGCTGCCAATTCATTGTGGGGCAATCCAGCCCCAGAGAAGATTGGTAATTTTTGTCCTCTAACCAGGGTATTCATCCCGTCTATGGCCGAAATTCCGGTCTGAATAAATTCCCTGGGATATTCTCTTGCGGATGGATTCATTGGATAACCCTCGATATTTATCCTATCCTCTGGAATCACATCCGGTTTACCATCTCTGGGTCTTCCCGCACCGTCGAAGATCCTTCCCAACATATCTACAGAGACGGGAATCTTCATAGTCTCTCCCAAAAACCTGGCTTTAGTCCCCTTTGTATCCAAGCCGGATGTTCCTTCAAATACCTGGACTATCGCTTTATCCTTCATAGCATCCAAAACCTGTCCGGTCTTCCTTTCACCAGCAGCAGTTTCTATCTCCACTATCTCACCATAGCAGATACCCCTAACATTATCTACTATCATCAATGGACCTGAGACCTCTACAATACTGGTATATTCTTTAACTACCATTTTACAACCTCAACCCTTGGAAATTTTCAACTGATCATCCATCTTTTTGGTGATCCTTTTGAATTCCTTATCAAATTTTTCCTCTGCTATAAATTTCATCTTAGCTATGTCATCTACAACATCCAACTTGCTGATTTCCTCCGGTTCCATACCCGCCTCTAAGGCAACTATCGCCTTTTCATAGAATCTAAGGATCAGATTGAGCATTTTATATTGTTTCTGAAGAGAACAATATGTGTCTACATCATGATATGCATTCTGCTGAAGAAAGTCCTCCCTTAACATTCTGGCTGTATCTAACACCACCTTTTCTCTGTCTGGAAGTGCATCTGGACCTACCAATTGAACGATTTCCCTTAATTCAGATTCCTTCTGGAGGATGGCCATGGCCTTCGCCTTTAGACTCATCCAATCCTCAGATACATTCTCATTAAACCATTCTCTTAGGGCATCTGTGTACAGAGAATAGGAAGTGAGCCAGTTGATAGCTGGAAAATGTCTTCTATCAGCTAATTTAGCATCCAGGGCCCAGAATACATGAGTCACCCTTAGGGTATTTTGAGTTACTGGCTCAGAGAGATCTCCTCCCGGTGGGGATACCGCCCCTATAACCGAAACGGACCCGAGCCTCTCTTCACTACCAAGAGTAATTACCCTCCCGGATCTCTCATAGAATTCTGCCAGTCTGGAAGCCAAGTAGGCTGGATATCCCTCCTCCCCTGGCATTTCCTCCAATCTTCCAGAGATTTCTCTCATGGCTTCTGCCCATCTTGATGTTGAATCCGCCATTAAAGCGGTATCATATCCCATATCCCTGTAGTATTCTGCCAATGTAATCCCAGTATAGACAGATGCCTCTCTTGCGGCAACTGGCATATTGGATGTATTGGCTATAAGACAGGTTCTCTCCATTAATGGTAGATTATTCTTGGGATCAAAAAGTTTCGGAAATTCTTCCAGAACCTCGGTCATTTCATTACCTCTTTCACCACAACCCACATAGATGATGATCTCCGCATCCGCCCATTTTGCAAGCTGGTGTTGAGATACCGTTTTGCCGCTTCCGAAGGGTCCCGGGATAGCCGCAGTACCGCCTTTAGCAATTGGAAAGAATGTATCAAAGATTCTCTGTCCAGTGATTAGGGGAATATTACTCTCCAATTTCTTTTTGAATGGTCTGGGCTTTCTTACAGGCCAAATCTGCATACTGGAAAGTTCGTGTGTTTTTCCATTTTCCTTTAAAATGCAGATGGTGTCAGCAACCCTAAATTTTCCTTCCTCTATACTTTCAACCGTACCCTTTACACCATGAGGCACCATAACCCTGTTTGTTATCACCTCAGTTTCCTTAATCTCTCCAATGATGTCCCCAGCAACAACCTTATCGCCAACCTTAATCCTGGGTGTAAATTCCCATTTCTTTTTCTTGTCGATGGAAGGCACGGTAATCCCTCTGGTGATGTAATCCCCGGCCTTATCTTTTATCAGATTTAATGGTCTTTGAATCCCATCATATATACTTTTGAGAATTCCGGGACCAAGTTCCACGGATAAGGGCATTCCGGTTGCTTGTACCGGTTCCCCCGGCTTTAAACCGGTGGTATCCTCATAGACCTGAATAGAAGCCACATCCTTTTCCAATCGAATAATCTCTCCAATTAACCCTTCATCTCCCACCTTAACTACTTCATGCATTTTATTTCCCATCATCCCATCTGCCTCTACCAAGGGTCCTGCAATTCTGATAATTTTTGCCATTTTAAAATTATTTCTTCAATTCAAATCCAATCACATCCCTTATCATCTTAGTAATAATCTCTTCCCCACTACCTCTTCTGTCTGGAATTCTGGCTATAATCTTTCCGGTAGATTGTAGCTTCTTGATCCTATCTTCCGCATGCTCATACAAACCGTGTGTGATTGCTATTATGTCTGCTTCATCCTTGATTCTATCCAATACCTGTCTGATATTCTCTGGATTTGCAACATAGGTATTTTTAACACCAGCCAATTTAAAACCCGTTACCGTGAGCTGATCACCTATTAGGTACAGTTGAGTCATTCTCAGCAAACAGGATAGATGCAACCCTCGGCTTTAAGGTTATCTTCAACCTTTGTAATCTACTTCTCAGAGTATTATCTATCCTCAATTTTTTATCCTTACTCATAACTATCACACCAAAGTCATCTAAGTTAGAGGATTCTGCCCCATTCAATAAACCCTTGTATTTTTCATCCACCAGAATAATAGGATCTATAATATCTTTCTTTCCCTCATTTGCCAGATTCTCGAGTATCTCTCTTTTCTGGTCATCATTCAATTCCAATATTCTATTCCCCGCATCTTCAAATGCTTTATCTATCAGTTTATTTCTCTCCAGTTCCATTAGTTCCTTCACCTTTGTATTGGCCTCAGATATGATCCTTCTTCGAACTAGTTCTATCTCTCGTTTCCCATCTTTTCGTATTTCATCTATATGAATATTTGCCTTTTTTTGAATATCTTCTTTTATTTTATCTATCTCCCTTCTGGCTTCCTCATGGATTCTTTTTATCTCATTTTCTCCATCCCTTCTGATCTTTGTTTGGAGTTCCTCTAGACCGATTTCAATCACCTCTGAGTTCCTCCATGATGAGTTCAACCGCATTATCCCATCTCTTTGATGCCAGATCCCGAATCTTCACGATCTGTTTTTTACCATCCGTAATGATTTTCTGTGCATCTCTCTTAGCCTTTATTTCCGTCTCCTTAATTTTCTTTTCTATCTCTGCTTTTGCCTTATCCACCCGTTTTTGGATCATCTGCTTCTCTTTTGTTTTCATTTCGATAATACTCGCATCCGCATCCCGTTTTGCCCTCTCTATCTTCTCCGCAACCTCTTTTTCCACCCCTTTAATTCGCTCTAAGTCATTCATCTTCAATTTAATTCAATCAAATTCGATATTTAATCATTATGGTATTTATAATATTAAATTTAATGA
>QMZG01000092.1 GCA_003663045.1 Candidatus Altarchaeales archaeon | reverse complement strand
TAAAAATAATAGAGGATGAAAAAAGGAGGATAGAAGAGTGGGGGAGGGAGATAGAGGAGCAGAGAAAGAGGATAAAGAAAGAGCAGAATGAAACAGAGAACATGAGACGGAAGTTGGATCAGGAACTGGGAAAGATAGATGAGAAATGGAAAGAAATAAGAGGGGCTGAAAAAGGAATAGAAGAGCAGAGAAGGAGGATAGAAAAAGAACTGAGGGATATAGAAGAGAAATGGAACGAGATAAAGCGGGCAGAGATTCAATTTGAAGAACAACAAAAGAAGAAACTTGAAGAATACAAAGCTAAAAGAGAGGAGATCTGGAAGAAATGGGAACAAGAACAGAAGAAGAGATGGAAGGAACAACTGATCAGGAGGGAAAAGGAGAAAAAAGAGATAGAAGCGCAGAGAAAGGAAATAAGAGAGAAGATCAGAGAGATAGAGAGGGACAGGTGGATGATAGAGGAAGAGTTAAAAAAGATAGAAAAAAAGTGGGATGACATCAAAGATGTAGAGAGAAAGCAAAAATTGGCTATGAGGGAGATCGAAAAAGAAAAGAAAAAGATAGATATGGAAAAGCGGGAGATACAGAAGGAGAGGAAAAAGATAAAAAGTAAACTGAGAAAGATAGAAGAGATAGAGAAAAAGGGTACCGAAGAAAGGGCAAAGATTCGGGAGGATAGACGGAGACTGGAGAGGGAGATAAAAATAATAGAGGAGGAATGGGCAGATATTATAAGGGCTGATAAATTAATTATCGAGAAAGGTAAAAAGAAGAAAGGGAAAAAATTACATCAGGCATTGAAGAAAATAGAGGAGGAATGGGACAAAATAGAATTACTAAGGGTTGGGGATGATGAGAAGAAGATTGGGATAGGAATAACAAAGATAGAAGATGATCTTCTGAAACTAAAAGAAGAACATCTAAAGAAAAAAGAAAGTAAGAAGATTAAGATAAGAAATTTGGTGAATTCCCTTCTTGACCTAGTAAATGAGAAGAATGAGATGAGACTGGGTGATGCAGCCCGGGAATTGAATATTGACAAAAGGGTTCTGGAAAGGTGTAGCAAGATTCTGGAGAATGAAAAGATTATTGGGATAAAGTATCCCCTTGTGGGTGATCCCATCTTGATGAAGGAAAAGTAAATTTCATTTTTTCTTTTTCAGGCCTCCAGTTGAGATTTCTAAGAAGTATCATCAGTATTCTGATTCCATCCCTTATCGGATGAAGTGATGATTTCCTACCATATCTATTATCATATGTAATGGGAACGGAGTGAACATCATAACCCAATCTCCTTGCTTTCGTGAGCATCTCCATTTCTATGGAGAAGTCATTAACCCTGATGTACTTGAGGAGATCATCAACGACCTCTCTTTTCCATGCCACAAAACCAGAGCAACAATCGGTTATATTGCCATTGTAGAAGATCCTGACGAGGAAGGAGAATATCCAATTTCCAATTCTATTAAAATAAGTCATGGAATTTCCATTCATTTTCCCTTCTAATCTAGATCCAATGGCAACGTCACAAAAACCAGAGGTTAAGAGTTCAAGGAGCCTGGTTGACTCCTGGGCCTTGTAGGTATTGTCTGCATCCAACATAACTACGTATTCAGAATCTGGATGGATATTCTTAAATGCGGTATTTATCGCACCACCCTTCCCTCTATTTGTTTCATGTCTAATTATCCTTACATCCCTGGACCCAGCAATGAGGCTTGTTCTGTCACTGGAACCATCATCTATTATCAGGACATCTACATTGAAGCCTTCTTCTTTTAGTGCCTCATGGGGGATATTATCAATAACCTCCCCAATAGTCCCCTCCTCATTAAAGGCGGGTATGATGAATGTAATGAAACCCATTTTGCATATAATTATTACAGAATATGAACAATATATGTAAATATATGATAAAGTCATATAAATATCAAAATTTGGGTATATTTTATCTTATAAAACCAAGATATTATATAAATAATTAAAATATATACTATTGTATATACTGTCCACTATTAGTTCGATACAATGGATACACTATTTCATTTTATTTTTGCATTAATGGGTGGCCTGGCAGTGGGCTTTTTCAGAGGATACAGCATCAATTTGATCATATTTAGCAGTTTAATTTCAATCCTGATAGACTTGGATCATCTCCTTGTTCCCCTTAAATTAGCATCCAGCTATACCTTACTTCATAATATCTTCATAGTTTTTTTCCTACCACTTTTCCTGTTCTTATTGGCACGTTACCATGAGGGTACCATTTATCCCACAAAACTGCAGAGATTTTTCCTGCTGATGATGATAATGCTCACCGGTCACGTGATTGCAGACATGTTCTGTGGACCAATAATGCTCTTCTACCCCGTAGATAACACAGGATTGATGATTCCTGAGATTGAGATTATGCTTACAAGTAGTTTCTCTTCACCAGTTATAGGAATGGGAGGAATTGCAATAACCATATATGCCTTAGTAATCCTATTTGGAATATTCGTAGATCAGATTACATGTTAGCAGATTCTCGGTATCTATACACCAGAAAGAATATGATGGAAATTGAGATAAGAAAAATCCAGATATTAAACTCCGTTATCCCCCCAGTAATGGAAGCGATCTTTTCATTAAAACCAAGTGAAAGCCCAACAAATACATCAATACAAATACTCAGGGCTACGGAGAGTACAAATCTCTCCAATTGATCAATTTCCCCTTTAAACAGGATCAGGGTCAGAAGATAACCCGGTAAAAATAGAACCAATACAATGCCGAGTAAAATCCTAACAATTTGGAGTATAAGGTCAATCATGGTAATAGGATATATGATAAAATATTAAAATGTACCTAGATATATTGAACATACTTTTGGGATTCTTGCTACTATTATTCGCGCCTGGATTTTCACTAAGCCTGGCGTTATTTCCCAGAAGAGAGATCGACATCTTTGAAAGAATCTCCTTATCCATTGTTTCCAGCATTTCACTTAATGTCCTTTCCATCTTTTTCTTAAATTATTTTATAAAATTCCCAGTAACTATCTCCACATTGGTTGTAGACATATCTCTAATGATTCTCCTCTTTACGACAATATATCTTCTCAGAACTGGGGGATTACCAAGGGTTGGTCTGAAAAAATATGAGGGCAGAGATGATATCAAAAAATTTCTGAGGGTATCCTGCATACTGATCCTATTGATAATAAACTTTCTTCTGGTTTATGATATACATAAAGATTACCCTTATCCATTTATCTCAGACGAGTGGCACCACATCGCTCAGGGGGTTCAGATAGTGGATAAAAAAGGGATTAATCTTCAGAGCCCTTACTATAAAGAACGTGTAGAATTCTTAGAAACCGGATTCTTTGAGATCGGCTTTCATGTATTCTTAGCTGAAATTTTTCTGTTAACGGGCAAGGATCCAGTTTTGTTCTATGTATATCTGCCAGCAATCTTCTCCTGTATCACATCATTTATACTTTTTACCTTCATATATAAGATAACAAAAAATTTTTATTCTGGATTGCTCTCTATGATATTCTTTGCTGGATTAAAGAGCAACATAAATATTCTCGGCCCATGGTTCTTCATACCACTTACACTTGGCTTTGCCTTTATCTACCTAATATTCTATCTCACAACAACTGGCTTGGAAAAGAATAGTTTTATATCCTTAGCGTTATCGGCATTTATCCTCCTATCTCTGGCTTTGATTCACCCCTGGTCTGCAAGTTTCATTCTGCCGGTAGTTGCGATTTATCTCTTATTGAGACCAAAGCTGATATCAAAAAATCTTCCTGGAGTGCTCGTTCTTTTCCTGGTACCATTATCCTCCTTTATCGATGTTTTCAGAATTCTATGGCAATGCTCTTTTACCGAAACATTGAGATATTTTATAGTAAATTTCCTAATTCGGAGCTTAGAAATCCCGGTTAAGGAGGTGGGACATTACTCCTATCTTTTAAATTTTTATGGTTTTATTCCAATTCTATTGGCATTCATAGCCATCCTCTACATTACTATCAAAAACAAAAAGCAAGAAAAGATTCTCCTGGTATGGATCTTTCTCATGTCCCTCCTCATCATCCTCTTTCAATGGAAGGGATTAACATTACTTGCACCGTACGAAAGAATTTTTTATTACACCCTGCTCTCCTTAGTTCCATTATCAGCTATCGGACTCTTTGGAATCCTGAATCTTATAAATTCAAAGATAAAAATAAGATCAGTTTCTATTCCCATATTAACCATCTGTATCATAATCGTTGTCTTTTCATTATTTTCTGATTATGATAAAGGTAAAAATAGTTTATACAGGATAATTGATAAGCATATATATTCCGCATTAAAGTGGTTGGAGAAAAATAGGGGCAATTATAATGTCGTACTCTCAAGACCAGAGATCTCCTCTGCTGTTTATCCAATAGCCAAGAATTATGTGGTTTCTATAAATCCCGCACAGCTCGGTCACAGCCTTCGTGGTTTATATGACAACAAGTGGTTCTTTATGTCCGACTGTCACGGAAAAAAGGAGATCCTTGAGAAATATGATGTTGATTATGTTCTTGTGGAAAAAGACGATAGGATGGGGTGTGAATTTTTGAGAGAGATTTATTATGAGAGAGGAGTTTATATTTATGAGGTACAATGGTAGAAAAAATTAAAAATGCAAATCTCAGAAGCGATAAAAACCAGGAGGAGTGTGAGGGAATTTCTTAAAAAGGAAGTAGAAAGGGAAAAGGTAACCGAAATACTTGAAGCCGGGAGATGGGCTCCTTCCGGACATAATAATCAACCCTGGAGATTTGTAATCATTGATAACAAAGAAATCAAAAACATATTGGCTGAACAGACTCACTACGGCAGTATAATAAAATCTGCATCCATCTGCATTGCAGTTTTTCTGGATCAAAAAGCCAGTTATGATCGTACCAAGGATTTGCAGGCGATAGGGGCTTGTATACAGAACATGCTTCTCTCTATTCATTCCATGGGTCTTGGTGGATGTTGGCTGGGAGAGATACTAAAGAATAAAGACAATGTCAGTAATATTCTTAAAGTTCCAGATAGTTATGAACTAATGGCTGTTATTGCCATAGGTTATCCCGCTAAAGGAGATAGAAAATCTGAAAGAAAAAAATTGGAGGAATTGCTTCATGGAGAATCTAAACCTTAATAAAAGAACATATAGAATTTTGCAAGGTATCGGG
>QMZG01000091.1 GCA_003663045.1 Candidatus Altarchaeales archaeon | reverse complement strand
TTGAAATTACAATCCCTGCAACGATTAAGATTTTTCTGTTCATCATAATTTATTATTTTACTATTTTATTAAAATGTTTTGTTTTTTCAAAGGGGTTCGGAATTTTCGATAACGAGAGTTAGAGTGGCAAGGTAAAACCATTTTAATTTCCATTTTAATTTCCAGTGAAGGCTTCTCTTGGTAATTTTCTTGCTTTGACGACAGAGATAAGCAGATTATCAAAAAATTGGCGGAGGTTTGGTAATAAGATGGGTAATTCACTCTATCACCAACCAAAACATCAGAATTCATTTGAATTCCATCTCAGATCATCATTTATCTTTTATGGTCACATTCCAATAAGATAAACGTTAAATTTTTTATGTGATATTTTATATGATATGTTGGTTTACTATAACCTCACTTTTATTCTCTCCATTCCTTTAATTAATATCGGAGGAATTTAAAATGAAGACAACTATAAGCATAATAAAGGCGGATATTGGAAGTGTTGGAGGTCATATAAAGACATCTGATAGGGTTATGGATCTCTGCAAGAAAAAACTGAACGAAGAAAAAGGTAAACTGATAATTGACTGCTATGTCACCAGATGCGGAGATGATGTGGGGCTTCTCATGACTCATGAAAGGGGTGTTGATGCAAAGGAAATTCATTCCTTAGCATGGGAGACCTTCAAGGAAGGTGCAGAACTGGCAAAGGAGCAGGGTCTTTATGCGGCAGGTCAGGATCTCCTCTCAGATGCATTCTCAGGTAACGTCAGAGGGATGGGTCCCGGAATAGCGGAAATGAAGATTGAGGAAAGACCTGCCGAGGTATTCGTTGCATTTATGGCAGACAAGACCGAGGCGTCAGCATTTAACCTACCCCTATACGAGATGTTTGCCAATCCTTTCAGTACTGCTGGTTTAGTCCTCGATCCAAAGCTGCATGATGGCTTCAAATTCGAGGTTCACGATGTTAAAGGCAGTAGAAAGATAATCCTCAACACACCCGAAGAATCCTATGATCTTCTCTCTCTTATTGGATTGACAGATATCTATGCAATTAAGCGCATCTTTAAAAAATCCGGAGAGATCGCGGCGGTGGCAAGTACAGAAAAGGTTAACCTTATAGCGGGAAGATATGTGGGGAAGGATGATCCCGCCATGCTGGTGAGAGCACAATCAGGTTATCCGGCAACTGGAGAGGTTCTTGATCCGTTTGCAAGACCATTCCTAATAGCTGGCTGGATGCGAGGGAGCCACAGGGGCCCCTTAATGCCGGTTGGGGAAAAAGAAGCAAACCCCAGTAGGTTTGATGGACCCCCGAGGATAATTGCTCTGGCATTTTCCATAAAGAACGGAAAACTTACGGGGCCAGTTGATGCATTTTCAGACGTCTCCTTTGACGATGCAAGAAGACGGGCAAATGAACTCGCTAATTATATGAGACGCCACGGTCCCTTCCAGCCACACCTTCTGCCTCCGGGTGAGATGGAATACACAACCCTGCCGGATGTCATGAAGAAGCTGGAGGGTAGGTTTGAGAGGCTTTAGATCTAGAATCTCCTATTTTTAAGGGGGTTCTACCACCATCGGCTATTAAAAGACTAGCAAATCTCTAATCTCTTCACTTGGTAATGATTCGCCAATGCCAACACAGATAGCTTTGAGATTTCCTATTTCCATTTCTTTCAGTTTTAAAAAACCGAGGATAAATCCTAGCTGAAATTGATGCTCTTTCATTATTTTCTTGCATTCCTCGATTAGAAATCGCTTCAGAGCCAATTCAAAGTACAGTAAAGAGTCTGTTCTCTTATAGATAGGTACTACATCCTCCAACACAGAACCATAGATGGTCTTGGAGAGATTTTCAATGAATTCAATCACATTATCTGGGGTGTATCCATCTAGTGCGGTTAGATAAGAACTACGATTGGGAATGATGAATCTTTCAATCTCATACCCACGAGTTATGGAGCGGAGGATTATCATTATATTGCTGATGTCTATTTCCATTGAAATCAACCTGGAGGCTATTTTCTTATCCCCCCTTTTGAGATACTTCACTGATCTTTGGAGTTCAGAAAAATAGTATTTATCCAAAGCAATCAATATATCCAATAGTTGTGGTGACTCCGGTATGAATTCATCCACGCCCTTGTACCTACTGCATAATAAGGCTATAATATCATCAATCGGCTCAATCGGAAGATTGATCAATCTCGATAGAAATTCTTCTGTAGATTTTTCTGGTATAAAGAATTTGCTCATGATCTCCTCTTCTGATAGATTACCCACTTTTGAGTTTAAAATAAGCTTTATGTACTCAAGTTGATATTTCTTTGAAACGGCATCAAGGAATGGCACGCAACTCTGTGGGGATATGCCCATAACCTTATCGATCGTCTTTTTGAGATCTATGCTCAGAACTCTCTCTATTTCGTAGATAGTGGCCTTTTCCATTCCAGAAAAGATTCCACTATATTGGGTCTGCTTTAGAGATGTGAGATAATCCTCAAAATTTTTTGCCCTACTTAATGCCTCTAAGTCACGGTTCTTCAAAAAGAGACTCTTCATCACCCTAATCCTGGTATTTGAATATGCATAATCTACCATAGCCATCTTAAAACTATTTATTACATTTCATTCTATAAATGTTGCCTACGAAGTGGCTTGGGACAAAAATCAACCTGTCTCTTCTCAAGTGACCTGAATTCATCTTGATTATATTTCTTAGAGGTCTCCCATCTGGACTCCAGTTTCATTATCTTGATATCTCACTTCTTTATCTCACCCTCACAGCAATACCCCTGTCAAAATCCACAACCTCTCTCGGCGAAAGAATCAGCGTCCCAGTTCTTAACAATTTATCATTTTTATCTACAATCAATACCTCGTCCCTTGCCCTGAGCTTAGGGTCAATCTCTTCAACAAATTTTGCAAAAACACTCTTTCCCTCCAAAACAAAGGGAATTGCGTCATCATGAATCACAACCCTTAATTTGGGATATTTAAATCTCTTATGTAGTTTTTCTGCCAGGGGCATTTTGGGGATTATGAAGTGATCGGATGCCCTAACCGATGCAATCAATTCCTTTTCCTCATAGATCCATCTTATCCTCTTCGTCTTTCTTGACCTCTTTATCCTTACATTATCTGCTATTAATTCTCCAGCCCCCGAACCGAATTGATAATCCATGATCTTCCTTATCTTTTCTATATCTGGGATTTTGTATTCATTTTTGTTTTCATTTTTTTTCTTACCCCATTCTCTCAAGGAATTAAATGAATTAAATGGATAAACATCTGAAATCTCGGCGGGGATTTTACCAAATGGGGCCACCTCTCTTCTATTTTCTGAATAAACTCTCTTCAATCTTTTCTTTACATTCACTACCTCCGTTCTATTTTTTGATTCGGGACCCTGGAGATAAAATGCTGATTTCTTTGTTATCGGGTCAAGATCCGCCAGCCATTTTTGCTCAGTCAATCTCTTCAGACCAGAAAGCAGTTCGGGATGAGCCCTGCATCTCATCCCCAAAAATTCCCACAGGTTGTTTTCCTTTATTGCCTCTTTGATCTTGTTAATTTCTTCAAAACTCACATAGAGATTGTGCCTGGCTAATTCCCTTACCCTTTCCCTCTCTGGAAGTTCCTTTAATTCTAAGCCATACTTGCTGCATACTGGACAGCTGCAAGGCAGGTATTCAAGTTCATCAAGTCTCTTGGTTCCACTGGCTGTGATGTATCTGAAATTTTCTGCATACAGAGCATAGGCTGCAGAATCAAACAGGTCACAACCTAAGGCGATTGATAATGAAAATGCCATTGGATGCCCCATGCCGAAGGCATGCACTACCCTGTTGATTGGAATATTTCTCTTTATTACCGAAATAATTTCCACCAGGTCAGAAAAGCGATAATTTTCCATCAATCTTACTATTCCACCAACTGCGCATAACCTGAATTCTCTGCCGATCTCTCTTGCCGCCATTTCCCTTAGGTCCAAATATGTTGAACCCTGAATTCCAGCATTCACCAAAAATTTTGCATTCCTTGCTTCCCTTGCCCTTTCCAGTGTTATTTTCAGTTGTTCTAAAGCTCTGGGTTTATAAGCATTTGGCAGTGTTGGGATATCAAGAAATGAGCCAATGTCTGAGCCAATTTTCTCCTGAAATTCAATTATCTCCTTATTCGTTGCAGTAATATTTCCATATTCCATCAACTGATAAGAACCAGAGTCAGTAGCAATGATACCATTAAAATTCATGAACTTATGAATCCCATCCCGGAGGATATTATTTCGCAATTCTTCATTCTTCAGAATTATGTAGGAATTGGCCATCAGGATTTCACATCCGAATTCCCTTTTCATCTCTTTGGGGGTTATCAAAGGCTTGTTTGGGTTATAGACTGGCATCAATGAAGGGGTCTCGAGATCTTTACCATTTATCTTCAGTTTACAGATTCTAGCTGCTATATCTTTGTCCTTTATTTCAAATTCAAATAAAAATTCACTTGCCATTTTTCTAATTTTTAATATTCAAATCTAATGACTTTTTAATTCTATCTTCTCATATTCTATTAAGGTGATGGATATTAACGATAAATATCGATTAATCAATGAGGATAGATGAAATAAAAAACAGGATAAAATGGAACTGAAGGTTGGGGATACTATGACCAAGGGGGTGATCTATGCTACTCCCAAGGAGAATATACAGAGGATAGCAGAGATAATGAAAAAGAATGATATAGACTCCGTTATTGTGATGGAAAAGGGCAAGGGGGTAGGTATTGTTACGGATAGGGATATAATTTCCAAGGTAGTCGCGAATGGTAAAAATCCCGAGACAACCCTCGTTTCAGAGATTATGACCTCCCCATTGATTACTATTACGCCCAATAAAGACATAGATGATGCTGCAAGAATAATGAGGGACAAAAATATTAGAAGATTAATTGTTGTTCAAAATGGAAAGATCATCGGCATTCTTTCTGAATTTGATTTGATTAGAGTAGAACCCGCGATGCATCTCCTGATAAGTGAGCATAGCAAATGGGATATCGCCGATATACCATCACCAGCAGGTACTATCTCGGGAAACTGTGAGGTGTGCGGGAATTATTCTGAGAATTTAAGAAATATCAATGGTAGGCTCTTGTGCGAGGAATGTGCTGGACAGGATTAGCTGAAAATTCTATTCTTATTTTGTGAAAAAAATGGTATCTGTTAAAGAAATTATGACAAAGGAACCTGTCTGTGTTGAATCCAGTGATCTGGTTACAAGGGCACGTTCCTTAATAAGAAAATACGGCTACAGAGCACTGCCTG
>QMZG01000090.1 GCA_003663045.1 Candidatus Altarchaeales archaeon | reverse complement strand
GTTTTACTAAACAGGGCATCTTTTCCATAATTCTTCAAACCTTTGATCCGAATTTGTGATATGTGCAACGGTAGAGAACTCATTTAACCATTCATGAGCAGATGGGCCATAGGTTTTATTTCTAAGATTTCTTCCGGTAAATCCAACCCTGCAATCCTTGCAGTATAGACTGTCTGAAGCCAATTTGGTCCTCTTCTACCCCTCTTGAATTACCCCTATTTATTTCATATGATTACTAATAAATTCTGTAGGAAAATATAAAAAATAAAGATGAGAGCTATTGTAATTACTGGAGGTGTCTTGAGCGGCTTAGGGAAGGGGGTGACCACGGCATCCATAGGGAGGATTCTCAAGGATAAAGGCTATACTGTAATTCCAATAAAGATTGATGGTTATGTCAATGTTGATCCAGGAACAATGAATCCATACGAGCATGGTGAGGTCTTCGTCTTGGATGATGGCAGTGAGACTGATCTCGACCTGGGCCATTATGAACGATTTCTGAATACCGATCTCAGTGGCGAATCAAATATAACTACCGGAAGCATCTACAAGACGGTAATAGAAAGGGAGAGACGTGGAGACTACTTGGGAAAGACTGTGCAGATAATCCCACACATTACAGATGAGATAAAGAATAGGATTAGAAAATTCAAGGCAGATGTAATCCTAATCGAAGTGGGTGGAACGGTGGGAGACATAGAGAATATGGTTTTTATAGAGGCCCTGAGACAGATGAGTATGGAAGAGGGCAATAGATTTCTTTTCATTCATTTGTCATATGTGCCGGTTATACCCTCTGGAGAACAGAAGACTAAACCCACGCAGCATTCTGTAAAGGAACTTCTGAGTTTGGGAATTCAACCCAACATAATTATAGGAAGATGCGAAAAGGAATTGACCGAGAAGACCAAGGAAAAGATAGCATTATTCTGTGGTGTAAAGACTGAAGAGGTACTGAGCAATCCAGATATGGAGGATATCTATGAATTACCCATGCTATTCAAAAAACAGGAATTGGCAAATATTATAATTAGAAAATTAGGACTGGAGGATAAGCCAGCATATACATTCAAGTGGGAGAATCTGATAGAAAGGATCCATGAGTATAATGATGAGGTAACCATTGGGATAGTTGGAAAATATACAGGGCTGGAGGATGCATATCTCAGCATAAAGGAGGCATTTAAGCACGCCGGTTTAGTAAATTCATGTAAGGTCAATCTACATTGGGTAGAATCAGATGAGATCCAGATAGAAGACCTGAGTTCATTGGATGGAATTCTAGTTCCGGGAGGCTTTGGATCAAGGGGAGTGGAAGGTAAGATCAACGCCGTGAGATATGCCAGAGAACATAAAGTTCCCTTTCTGGGAATATGTTTTGGGATGCAATTGGCTGTGGTAGAATTTGCAAGAAATGTCTGTAATCTAAAAAGTGCCAATACCTCAGAAGTAGATCCCAATACGAGATATCCAGTTATTGATCTAATTCCAGAGCAGAGGGGTATCCATAAAAAAGGTGGTACAATGAGATTGGGGGCATACCCATGTGAGATTAAAAGGGATTCACTTGCTTATAGGCTTTATCAACGAGATAAGATTTCAGAAAGACATAGGCATAGGTGGGAGGTAAATCCAGAGTATATTGAAATTCTGGAGAAAAATGGCATGAAATTCTCTGGAAAGCACCCCGAGAGAGATCTGATGGAGATTCTCGAGCTGGGGGATCACCCATTTTTCATTGCCTCACAATTCCATCCGGAGTTTAAATCCAGACCGGAAAAACCCGCCCCATTATTCGTTGGCTTGGTAAAATCAGCACTTGCCAGGAAGCGTGGTTTGATCTGATTCTTGTTGGGTTGTATTCTTATTGTATTCTTAGTTTAATATCTCTAATTTTTAACAATTAACAATTCCAAATTAATTTAAACTTAATTTAAACTAAGATAAAATGAGAGAATGTCCTTCCTGTGGAGGCACTAGATTCATAAGTGATTATGAAAGGGGAGAGATATACTGTAAGAAATGTGGGTTGGTTATAGAGGACACCCTTTTTGATTTTGGTCCCGAGTGGAGAGCCTTTGATAGGGAACAATTGAATAAAAGGGCAAGGACGGGTGGCCTATTGAGATATGCTAAATTAGGTAAGGGATTAACAACAGAGATCGACAAATATGATAAGGACATTAAGGGAAGGACTATTCCCGCAGAAAGAAAGGCAAAATTCTATCGCTTGAGAAAATGGCAGGTCAGGGCCAAGATGGCTACCTCTCTCCAGAGAAATCTCTCCAAGGCTTTACCAGAGCTGGATAGAATGTGCTCCTTTCTAAAGATTCCCCCAAACGTCAAGGAGGAATGTGCCCTTCTCTATAGAAAATGCGCAGAAAAGGGTATCGTGAAGGGAAGATCCATTGAGAGTATGGTGGCTGCCGTTATCTATCTCGTGACCAGAAAGAATAAAATACCCAGAACATTGGAAGAATTAGAAATCGCCTCTGGCGTAAAGAGAAAATTAATCAGTGGTAGTTTTAGAAAAATAGTTCATGAGATGAAGATAAAGATGCCCATTGCTACCGCTGCAGACTATGTACCCTCATTGGCGGTTAGATTGGGAGCCTCGGGAAAGGTCATGGCCAAGGCAATTGAACTGGTAGAGAAAGCCAGAAAGAACAGTATTACCACCGGGAAGGTTCCCATAAGTGTGGCAATTGCAGCTTTATACCTCTCGGCAGATTTAGTTAAGGATGAAAAAATGAGGAGAGATGTTAAAGTTCCAGGTATATCAAATAATACCATAAAAATCAGGTATGAGGAATTGCTGAAAAAGGTCGTCCAGAAAGAAAAAACGAAGAAGACCGAAGAACTTTCAATATAAGCTGTGGAATTTCATTTGAATTTATCATACCTAAAAACTATAAAATATTTTAGACTGTCTAAAAATGGATAAACCAATAATGTCAACGAACCTAATTACTATAGATAAAGACAGAAACCTGAGGGATGCCATGACCTTGATGGAAAAAAAGCACATCTCTAGACTCCTGGTTACCGAAAATAACAGGATCATTGGAATTATAACAGAGGAAGATATTGCCAATCGCCTGGGAACGGGAAGGGAAAGAAAAATGAAGATGGGACATATCCATATAACGGCTGCCATGACCAAGGATCTGGTGACAATTACTGAAGATTCCGGGATAAAAGAGGCGGCGAGAATAATGTTAGAGAATAAATTTTCCTCACTACCCGTAACCAGGAATGATGAGATAATCTCTCTTGTAACGAAAACGGATTTGATAAAAAATCTGAGAGATTGTAAAAAAGAGATTGGAGAATTTTACGCCAAAGAACCAATTTTTGTGAATCCCAATGACTCTCTATTGTTTGCTAGAAAATTAATGCTGGAAAATAATATTCACAGGCTTATTGTTATGAATCGGGGATTCTTAGCGGGAATACTGACGGAGAGGGATATCGCCAATGGGTTGAAGACATTTAGAAAGGCAATTGACAAATATCCGCAGGCAGATATTGAAAGATTGAAGGTAGAGAATGTAATGAGTTCTGATCCGATAACCGTTAAGCCAGAAACCACGGTTGGAAAGGTTGTAGAAATAATGCTGGAAAAGAAGATTTCTGGATTTCCAATAATTGCACCAGAATTCGGAATTCTGACCAAGACGGACTTGGTGAGGGGAATTGCCGATAATAGGTTGCCTTGATTTAAGAAAATTGATTTAAAAAGATAGATTCCATATATTATCAAAATTATTAAAAAGGGATATTTAAAATGAGTGAAGGAACAGTAAAATTTTTTAATGAGAACAAAAACTTTGGCTTTATTGCCGGAGATGATGGAGAGGAGTATTTTGTCCACAGAAGTGGATTGAAGCAAGGCGTTGCAATAACAGAGGGGGACAGGGTTTCCTTTACTGTTGTTCGAGGCGATAGAGGTCCAAAAGCCGAAGGGGTTGAGAAGATTTAATAGGTAAATCCTATTTCTTGAGAATCTGCAGTTGCTTGGGGAAATTACTTTCAGTTTTGAGAGATTTCATTGGTTCAAGACATATTTATCACAGATTCAGCCATGTCAGAGATATATTCCCCAATGCGTCGAAAGCTTTCATAGATCAAAATGCAGTGACCCTTACTTTCACTCAGCTTATCTATGATCTTTTTTTCTGTTAATCTGAATTTTTTTATTTTTTTCAGAACATCATTGGCAATGGATGCATTTCTACTTTTCAGTGCCAATATAACATCACTGTACATATGTATCAATTCCTTATATACTAAAATATCTTTTCTCCTCATCCTTTTACAATCCTTCGTGAGGACCGCTATCTTCTCTATATGATCTGAAATTCTCTCAATACTCTTGGCTATCTGTACCCAGACAGTGGCTTCAAACCCACTAATAGAGGATAACTGCCTCAGAATCAGAAAATAGAACTTATCTATCTCATTATCCCTCTGGATTATCCCGTTTAGGATATCCTCATTATACATCTCAATCTCCAAATCATTCATAAGTTCCTTGAGGGATAGAATGGACATCTCATGCATTCTTTCCACGGATTCCATTAACTGCCTCCTTTCCTTCATGAGCATCTTGAAGGTGAGTTCATTTTTTGTCTCCCCGAATGGTTCTAATCCTATTAGGTAGGTAGAAATCCTTATTAGCTTTCTTCTTAGTTCTGGATTTATGTAGTTTTTTGATGTAATTACAATGGTGTCATATCCCTGGATGTATTTGGTTATCAGAGATCTTGAAATGAATTCTATATCATCCTCTTTTATTTTGATTTCAGCTTCCCTCTCCTTTTCCTCCCTCAATCTCAGTAAAAGTTCATCTCCTTGCTCTATAACAGAGATAACATCCTTCTTACATAGATTGTTTCTCTTAACCCATTTCTTCGGCAGAGAAACGATATAGGTGCCTTCCCCCGTTACCTGTATCTTTCTATATTCCATTTTCATAATCTATATTGATTATATATTTCATATATGAATTATTTATATATGGTATTATCTATATAAATGTAAACGGTGATATAAAATGGAAAATTTTATGAAGATATTGAAGGGACCCTATTTGTTGTCTTTGATGATCTCAGTAATTCTGCTGTGTGGATGTGTCGATGAAGGGCAGAAAAAGGAAACCCTAAGTATTGCCGGTTCTACAACCGTGCTGCCGATAAACCAGGAATGTGCACGACTCCTCATGGAAAAGAACCCCGGGCTGCGAATATCTGTATCCGGCGGCGGGTCGGGCCATGGCATAAAATCGGTGGGCGCAGGCGAGATTGATATCGGTGCGGCATCGCG
>QMZG01000089.1 GCA_003663045.1 Candidatus Altarchaeales archaeon | reverse complement strand
TTCTGAATTCCTCTGGGTAGAGAAGGAATAATGCCAAACCATCTATTATCCACTGTCTTGCATAAGTTAATGGATCCTTGAGAATTTCCATTAACTCTGGTCTATCTATCGGGGGATTCTCTCTGATATACCCATCAAAGAAGTGTGAGATCTCATGGGTAAGTAAATCTGCGAAATACCTTGGTGAATAGCATAATTCCATGTTCACTCTGTCATTGGAAATAAAAGCGGGAAGTCCACCTCCATAACCAAGGTATGGATATCTTACCCCCCTCATATTCTCCTCAAGTATCTCCAGAGCATGTTTCGGCAGTTTTTTTAGAATTCTCTCTGCTATATCTTTGTAGTCCTCATCCTCAATGTCTAACTCAAATGATTCTGGAATTTCTGTACTGTCTAATTCTCTCTTTGGGGGGTTTGCATTCCCCTCCTCAATAGAAACACCCTTTTTCAATAAACCCCATTTCTCTAAAACCTCTAAAACCTTCTTGCCTCTACTATCTCTCCTGAATTTACTAAATAATCTGCTTGTTAGCTCATCGCGACCTTTACCCCACTCTTTTAATTCTGAACAGAATTCTTCTACATTACCGACTCCAACCTTCTTAAGGTCCCGCTTTAAATTATCACTACCAAGTATTTTCTCATCGGGAGAAACTTGCAGCATCTCTTGAGGTTCTAAGGCTAATCTTTCTATACCCCATATCTCGCTAAACGGATTCCTATATCTCATATCTTCTGGAATATTAATACTGCTCTGAATCAGCATATCAAAATCTACCGGAGAACCCTCCTTTTCTTTTATGAATATTTCATAGTTATTTACCTTCTCCCTTGCATACCCCTCACTGGTGCTAAGATCGATATTTCCAATGCGTTGCTCTGGAACGGCAAGGCAATTCTGAGGTCCAAAAAACACAGTCTCCAGACCAGAACGCTTACCAGTTAAATGGAGATAAGAAAAGTTAAGGTTTGATGTTATATCAACGTCACCAGGTTTAAGGTAAGGATTAAACCTCGTCGGAATCTTGTATCTATAATTTCCGCTTCTAATTGCCTCTCTTTCCTCGATCCCACCTCCCAGAATAACAGATTGTGCATTCCCACCATAATCTATGGTAATAACATATCCTGCACTACCCCTCCGATTCAAAATCTCTGCTACAGAACGGATATAATTACCAGAATCCGTATTCACGGGCATGACAATGGATCGACCTTTATTAGAGACGATCTTTTCAACTATAAATGGTCGCATCATCTCGATGTATTCGAAAAGCCCCGGGAACAGTTCACCGTTGATAAATATCTCTTTAAAGTATAATCCCAGATCAAAGATGTCCTTAATACCCTTATCTTTCAAACCAGCGAGATGATTCTCCAGGTCTATGAAATCCTTTTTGGAGAGGTATATTGATTCCTTAAGTTCGGGCAGGTCGAACATCTCAATATACCTCTGGCTTGATGCCATCAGCTTATTCACTTTCCTTGTTGATAGCTTGAGTCTGTGGAGAGCATCTTTTTCTAACGTGGGAAGTGGCAGACAAACCTCGAAGGTGCCTTTCTCTATAAAGGCTTTACCTAGACGAATCCTCTCAAAACCAAAGGTATCTATTAACTCGTTGGATAAAATGACCCCTTTAAAGGGTTTCCTGGTAAACTCCAAAAGATCCTTGGCATCCGCATATTTTATACGAATATGCCGGCCAAATTTAGCATTGAGCTGCTTCTGCCTCTCTCTCAGGGTGGAAGAGATCTCCCCTGTCGTGTATACAAGATTTTCCCAGAGCATACCCCAGTGCCCTCCCTCTTTACTCTTCCTTGATAGATAGGAGAGGATATCGTGGGCCAGAACTCCACTACCTGCTCCAAGCTCCAATACCTCAAATATCTCTCCCTTCTTGATTAAACCCGCTTCCTTCATGCTCCACCACATGGCAAATATCTGCTTGGCGATCATTTCACCAAACAGTGGAGAGAGAATTTCGGGAAAGGTATCAAAATCTCTCTTCTCTATTGCCCGTCCACCAATCTTGGCTTTTCCAGAACCGTAATAGCCCCATTTGGGATTAAATAATACCGTATTCATATACTCCCGGAAGGTGAAGAATGTCTCTTTCAGTTTTCTTACATCAATTCCAGTTTCATCTACAGAAATTTCCTCTACAGAATAATCGTGATCTTTCTTCATCAGGAGGAGAATCTCATTTCTGGTATCGGTATCCAGATCAGAGGCATACACATATAGTTTAAGGCTTTTTTTAACCTCTCTTCTGATACCCTCATCCCCGATTTTCAGGATGCCGTTGTTCCACAGATCGTGAATCTTCGAATGCCGCTCGATTGGATTACAACTCTTCAAGATTCTCTTAAATTCCATCCAGATCTCATTTAATCTCTTTTCTCTTTCCCTACCTCTGAGTTTAATCGCTCTCTGCAGTGATTTCCCAATGTCTTTTGTTAATATCTCACTCAAGCTGACACCAAGGTCATCTGTCTTCAGGTATTTACAACAATCTGCATAATCCTCCTTGGTCAGATAATAGATTCCATCCTTCCAATAGATCTTTTTCTTATTCCTTACAACCCAGCCATAGACATTGCCTCTAATGCCATCAATATCCTTAGAATTCAGCTTTACATAATTCTCCAGTGAATCAGTGATATCAAGTATTTCAGGTGGCTTAACCACTGACATCTGACTCCAGAATTTATCATAATCCTTTACTTCATACCTCACGTTTCCGAGCAAGACCCTACCCTCTTCGTACTCTTTTCGTATGAAATCTATGTCCCTGTGAGCTTTATAGTAATCTTTATTAGTTATCGGATCTCCATTTTCGTCTGTTAATATTGCCCAGATGGTCTTTCCTTTGAGTTTAACCTTGTATGCGATGGGACTTCCCCTTCTATGTGATATTGAGATCTTTTGTAGATTCTCTTCCTTTAATGAATTCGGGTCAAATTCTGGAGCAAATCCATAATTCATCAGGGATTTTATAATCCCAACGCTTAGACGACGGTATATTATCTGGCCATATGGCATCACCCTGGAAACCACGAATTTAGTAGCACCCCTGGATATAAGATCATTAAAGGCGATATTCAGGATGTTATAACTCAATCCCTTACCTCTGTACCCTTTACTGAGTTCGGTATGTCCAATATATCCAGTTTTTTTGTCATGATCATAAGAAGTCATTATTCTGCCTATTCTCCTCAACTCCATGAGTCCCTTCCTGTATATCGTATGTACTACTCCTCTGTGTGGTTTTTCCTTATATGGTATCTCCAGTTCGTCCCACTCAGTGTGTTTGATCTCACACTTCTCCCTTAGTTTACTCTCCAAAATCATTAATTCTATGTCTTTTGGGTTCTTAGTTGTTTTATTCGGCACTGGTTTTTCTCTACCCCCAACCTCTTTAATCTTTTCTCCAGCCCTTTCAATCATCCAGTCAAATTCATCCAACAATCTTCCGGATATGGGGCTACTCATGAAATATCCAGCTTCACTTGATGTTTTTGTTTCTCTCATGACGGGTGATGATTCCTTTTCTCTTTCCACACTTCTTCTTAGCTCCTCCAGATATGGCTTTACCAGTTCCTTGTTTTCAGCTGCCTCCAGTAATCTTATTGCCAATAATCTCTTTAGCTCGAAATATTTCCTTTTGACTTTCTCCAGATCACCCCCATATACCTTAAGCTCTCCCTTATCTCTTTTGATAATGTAAACCTCCCCTCTATCGGTTATCTCCAATTCACCACCTTCCGTCTCCTCAATCATGGCATTTTCTGAGAGTGTAATTCCATGAGATCTGAAGTTCTCTTTTAATTCCTTCAGGATCTCGGATAAACTGGTCTCTCCCTGTTTTGCCTTTAATCCCACTGGATCTATGCTGAACAGATATCTACCATATAGCCTTATCAGTACATGGTCCCTATCCGGACAATGCCCTGTCATACAACAATACGAAAGAGACCCAAAACAAACCTCATTACTAAACCAGTTATTTTCTCTGGCAAACTCGTCTTTTATCTCCTTAAATCTGGCTTCAGAAAGACCGATTTCATCCAGCACTCCTGTGCGGTATTTGCAGCATTTCATATGAGGGTCACAGCAGAATGATAAGGCACTGAGGATCTCTCCACCGACGCAAAATGGGATGGGGCATTCTGACCATCCAGGTCTTTCGCGCGTTTTAAGCAGTAGAAGCTTTGCCTTCTCCTCTATCGCTCCATTGCTATTGTAATATAGCGATTTTTTATATTCCCTCCTCAGAGCAGTTCTAGCAATCTTCCTGAGATCTTCCTTCTCTTCCTCGTGTAATTTACTCCACAATTCATCCGCATTTACTCTTCTCTCTTTTTCCAGCCTCATCACCTTCATCCTCTGTTCAATGGCTGGATAGGATTCTTCTATAACCCTAAAGGTATACTTAGATACATAGCGTGCAGATTCTTCATAGAATTCTTTTCTCCTTTTTATCTCTCTATCTAATTCTTCTGATGATTTTTCCAGTATTTCGTCTATGTTTATCCCAAATCTATTACAGAGTTCATACAGTTTGGGGTTCCTTTTCTCAATAAATTCTTTGGTTACTTTTTCACCTGATTTCCTCCAGAGAGATACATAGCTAAGTAAGGCGTTTTCTATGAAATCCTTACTCTCAAAGGGTTCAGATCTGGATTCTGTATTCCTTATTCTTCCTTCTTTTTCCGTTTTTCTAGCCTGGAATGGTTTCTTAATTATCTCCCTTATATCCTTCTTTGATTTGAATTTGAACAGGATACTCTTTATGAGATTCCTCTTTTTCTCAATCTCTTTAGCCAATTCATCCTTTGGAATTCCTCTGAATTCCGCCAATCTTCTTATTGACTTCTTGGTGAGATGGACATCATTCTCTACCTCATCCGGATACTTTTTATGCAGAATGTAGAGGTCATTTCTAACTCTGAGGATATATTCTCGAAGATCACTTATTTCCTTGGCTTGATCCTCACCTATATAACCCCTCTCTACCATCTCTTCGAGGGCATTAAACATATTCTTGATCTTTACCCTATTTTTTATCCTCAATATCAATCCAATACTCAATAGATCCCTCTGACCCCCAGAGCTCTCCTTTATATTGTTTCTGCCAAACCTGCGCAGTGCCCTTTCCATTGTTCTCTCTTTCAGAATGCTGGGTATCAACCTCTCGTCATAAATGAAGTGTTCTACATCTTTAATCATCTGCTCAAAAAGCATTCTATCCCCGGAAACGAATTCTGTCTCCTAGAGTGCCAAATTAACTGATAAAGCATGAGATGCTGCTCTCTTGATATGTCC
>QMZG01000088.1 GCA_003663045.1 Candidatus Altarchaeales archaeon | reverse complement strand
CTGGGGCCTCTTCCAGCTCCACCTCTTCCCCTGCCCTCGGCAGATGGACCTCTACCTCTTCCGGCTCTTGGTCCAGAATCTACTCTATGGACATTATTACCCCCACATTTGGGGCATTTCATCTGTCTTCCCATCCCACCGGTTCCATAGGGTACCTCAAATTCATTTCCGCAGTCGTAACATCTAAATTTTCTTGTTGCCATTTAACTCACCTTCTTTTAATTTAATAAAATCGCTGACCTTTATCTCTATCGCCTTCCCGTGGAGAAGTGCATCTGTAATCTTCTTTCTTCCCGATTTTAATTCTCTGGCCAGGGTTCTTCGAGAGATTTTCATTTCAGCAGCTGCTTTCTCCTGATCCAGTCCCTCGAAATCTACCAGTCTAATGGCCTCCAATTCCTCCACATTTATATGAACTACCTCAAGGTCCATCAGGGGGATACCCCTCGGCTTGAAATAGTCCACAGTAGGGACACTCCTTACCATCCGCAGGCATCTGGGTCTTCCGCGTTTAACCACAGATAATATATAGAATCAGAGTATATAAATGCCCATATGGGCAAATCTAAACTAATGGTTTAAGCTCTTCTGAGGTTAGTCCCAACTTGTACTTTGAGCCCTGTCTTGTCCCCCTTATCATTAACAACTTTTCTACCCTTGGCCCAACCAGGAAGCGATGAGTATTCCATTCTGGAACTATCTTTCCATCCAGGCCACAATCCTTAGAAATCCTCTGGATTAATACATATGGGGATAAATGCTCGAGAAAATTCACTATTATGGATGCATATTCTGACATGCTCACTGGTCTGTATTTCCCATTTTTATATTCCTCAGCAAGTCGGGTACCCTTCATTACTAAACAGGGATAAAGCTTTAAAGCATCTATTCCTAAAGTGGAAACAACCCTCGCTGTCTCTATCATCTCTGTGGGTGTTTCATATGGAAGGCCCATGATAAGGAACATCAAAACCAGAATTCCTCTTTTATGTGCTTCTTCCACCACTCGCATTGCTTCTGCAAAACCATGGCGTCTATTTATCCTTTCTTCAGTATGATAATGCACAGATTGCTGACCAATCTCTAACCATATCTCATATCCTTTTTTTACATATCCTCCTAAGAGATCTAAGACCTCGTCTGGTAAACAGTCCGGTCTTGTTCCTATGGAAAGCCCAATTACGTCTGGATGATCCAATGCTTTGTCAAATATCTCCATTAATTCATATACTGGAAGATATGTATTTGTGCCGAATGCTATATAAACCAGTGCTTTGTCCCCAGCACCCTTCTTTTTATAATAATCCACCTGATCTGCGACCTGTTCTTTAATTCCTATCTCAATTACCCTTCTAAATGAATCGTATGTGAATTGTCTTGCAAGGTTAGGGCAGTATATGCAACCTTCAGAACTGAGACGACCATCCCAGTTGGGGCATGTAAAGCCAGCATTCATAGGAACCTTAAAGATGTTGCAGCCATGGGTCTTCCTAGCATAAACTCCATATTTCGCATACAGATACCCCTCCTTATACATTTGGTCTATTACATTTCTGTTTATTTTTTTCTCTGTTTTGATACCTTTTATCATATTAGAAATAGGGTATCTCAGGGTTATATTTCGAGTATATTTCAGAAAATTACTACCTATTGATCTATACCAAGGCTCCGCTTCACTATTACCTTAATCTCTTCTGGAGGATAGCCAAGCCTTATCAGTCTTGTCGTACCTCTGATGCCCTTTCCAGAAATACTGGTGGTGATGAGGCCTAACATTTCCAATTCACTCAGATATTGGCTGAACTGCCTCATAGTTCTGGGATTCCTATTCAGGGCCCTGCAGTTGTTCTCATAGACCTCATAGACCTCTCCAGTAAACAGGTCTCCTGTGCCAATGCCAGATAATCGTTTATACATCCCCCCTTGAGAAGCTAATGCAGCTATGGAGTACATAACGATCTGTTGATGCTCCGGTAATGTACTAATTGCTTCTGCCATGATGTCCTCTTCCACAGCTTTTTTAGCACTTTCTACATGATCCATGGTAACCCTCTCACTATTAGAATTTTCTGCCAATTCCCCCGCCTTTTTCAGAAGTCTTAAGGCATATCTGGCATCACCATCCTGGGCAGCGAAGGCGGCTATTCTGGAAACTATTGAATTATCTACAGTATTCTTTTTGAATCCCATAGAAATTCTCTGCTTTAGTATGGCTTTTAGTTGTATGGCGTTATAGTGTGGAAAAACCTTCTCTTCCTCACACAGGGTACTCCTACTGCGGGGGTCTAACCTCTTTTTTACTCGCATATCATTTGAAATTCCTATAATGGAAACATGTCCCCTGGTTAGTTCATCATTTATCCTCGTAAGGATATACATTAGGTCATTCAAACCTTTTGTTATCATATCGATCTCATCCAGAATGACAATTAAATTTATACCATTATTCTGAATTACGTTAAATAAACGATCATAGAGGTCAGCTGGATCCATACCCCTCAACTGATCCCTCAACTGATTTTTGGGCCCGTCTCTGAGGGGAACATCCCTCAAGGATTCTTCATTGAGTGACTCATCCTCCAAGATTTTCAGTAGGACCTGATATTTACTATTCCGCACCTTGCAGTTCATATACACAACCTTGACCGGAACATTGCTGGTATTCTTTTCTGGATTTTCAACAAATTCCCTCAATTTTCTGATAACATATTGAACGACACAGGTCTTCCCAGTTCCCGTCTTTCCATAGATGAACATGTTGCCGGGGTTTTCATTTCTGAGAACAGGAGCAATTGTTCTTGTTATTTCTCTGATTTCTTCCTCTCTGTGAGGAAGCTCCTGCGGGACATAATGTGGCGAAAGAACTTCTAGATTCCTGAAGATATGACGTTCCATCAACTCACTTTCAAAAATGTTCTGTGTCATTCTTTATAAACATTGCCCTATCTTTTAAGCAAAAAATTACTAATATATTAGTAATGTAAATAATATATTATAAAGCAAAGACAAGGTGGAAAATGGTTCTTAAAAGGATTTTTGGTAGGCGAGAAGAAGAGGAGGAGGAAGAGGAGATAGATATTGAGGACTACTTGGATGATCTGAGCATTAGGGAGGGGAAGATTATCGAAAGAGAGGATGTGACCTATGTCAAGCCCATTGATTTGGATAAAGAAGGAAGAGGAGTAGGTGCAGTAATAAAGGAACTGGAGAAAAACAATATTGTGGTTTTGAATGTCAGAGAGCTTCTAAGTAATAAGATACTTCTGAGGAATGTGGTGAAAGAACTCAAGGAAACTTGTATAGATCTAGATGGCGATGTTGGTAGAGTCTCCAGTGAGAAGATCTTATTGGTGCCTAGTGGGATGAGGATCGTTCATAGGACAGATTAATCTAATTTAGTGTAAGGTATTGGTAATTAAACTTATAGAATCAGAATCTCTCTATAATCCTGAAATAGGAAGTTAAACGAAACAGTAGTTAGACGAAATGCGAACTTCGGGGCACAAAATATAATAAGACAACTTTATTCTTTATTAATATTATAAAAGGATGTGAATTAATTATGAGAAACATTTTGGTAATGATAACAATATTATTGGGAATTTTGGTGGCGAATATAGTCTACGCAGTTCCGGCACCCTTCAATGAATATTATTACAACCCAGAAACGGGGGAATGTATAAATCATTGGAGGGGTGATGAGCACGTTCGTCATCCAATTCCAGAGGGATTTTATTTTTCCGGTTATAATGATCCAAACTGCACACAAAAGATATTTAACCTAACGAAGTATAGAGAATGCAAACTGAGAGGTGGAAAATATGTGATGAAGAGTTTGAGAGAGTACGAATGTTCTTTTAAAATCTGCAACACAGATGAAGATTGTAAATCCATAGAATGTCCCTCTCGAAACGAGTTGCTTTGTACTCCTGTTCAGTTTGTGAAAAAAGTTTGCATAAACAATCAATGTGTGTGTAAATGTAGTACTGAAGAGTGGAATCTTCCAAAACCACCAATCGGCGAAGAACTTAATTATCAAGGTAAGATCTATGTAAAAACCGATGAAAAATATTATAAGTATATCCCTGAAGAATATCGAGTTGATTTAAAAGATGGAACCAGCATATATGTTTTTGACAATGCGATTTATACACTCTATGCAGCTGACCCTCATCATGGATCTTACATCTATATTAAATGGATTGAAAAAGAAAGTGAAAAAAATGACATTTTATTATATGTTGGTGCAGGAGTAATAATCCTTGTAATTTGTTTCTTATTTTGGAAATTGAGAAAAAAATAGTGCCCCTTCGTTCGCACTCAAAATCCTTCGGATTTTGCCCTTCGGGTCGTCTAACAAGGGCTATACGGCTACGGCTTTCAGCCTTCGCCCAAATCCAGCCTTATGGCTGGACTTCGTATAGCCCGAATAACATCTCTCGTAGTTTTTCCTCTAATTTTTCCTCACTACTTCAGAAGTTTCCTTATCAATTTATATATCCATTTTTCTATATCCTTATTAATTACTCGGTCAACCTTTTTAAAGGTTGAATGGGCCCGTAGTCTAGTTGGTTATGACGTCGCCTTTACGAGGCGAAGATCCCCGGTTCGAATCCGGGCGGGCCCATAGCAGCCTTTTTCTTTCTCAAAGAAAGAAAAGGGCTGGTGAAAAAGAAAGAAAATCTACATAAAATTTGCTAACTAACAAAGATATCATCAGCAAGATTGCGAAGACTCCTTTGGCTCTTTCTCATCCCAAAAATCCGCTTAGAGGGTTGTCTTAAATATATTTATATCCCGAAGACATAATTTAGATTAATGAAAAAATTGATCTACCTCTTGATAACCTGCAGCATTCTTTTCTCTGGGATAGTTTTCTCTCAGGATATTATATCTAAAGGAAAGGAGGTTAGAGAAGCATTTGGAAACTTTGCATGTAACATCTTCTGCATTATCTGGTTTATTATTGGTGCTGTTGTAGCATTGGTACTAATCTGGTCTGGGACAAAATATATGATTACTGAAAATACATTAGAAAAAGAAGAATTGAAGGGGAGATTGAAGTATGCTATCCTTGGTCTCATTATTGTCATAGTTGCAATCCCCGCTGCTAATTATCTGACAAGTGGTATGGTAGCTCCTTTTAATTGTGATTGTATTCCTGGAGCGCCAACAACTACCACAACTACGACCACTATTGCTATTATAACAACCTCAACCACTACAACTACAAGTACCACATCAATTAGCACCAGTACTACTACAACGACAACGACTTTAGTACTACAATACAACTTTAGCAAACTACTATGAGACCTATTCTGAAAAACGGTTAAACTGAATTTTATTCAACAGGATT
>QMZG01000087.1 GCA_003663045.1 Candidatus Altarchaeales archaeon | reverse complement strand
CTAGTTACAGACTCTTCTGGCAGTATCAATGCATAGACATCTGTTCCAGAGTTATACGCCAATTTCAAAACAACCGAGGAATCTACTCCACCACTAAGTCCAAGAACTACCCCTTTTGAACCATTCTCTGCAACAATCTTCTTTACGGAATTTTCAATCAATTTTTGGCATCTTTTTAGTTCATTCTCATTTAATAAAAGTTCGTTATTCATTCTTCACCCATTATCTGCAGGATTACTTCCCTTCTCCTCGGTGATGTGTCCAGATTCATAACCACAATCTGCTGCCATGTCCCCAGGGTTAATTCACCATCAATAAAAGGAATCACTAAACTGGAACCAATGAATGTGGATCTGACATGACTTTTTCCATTGTCATCATGCCAGGTCTTGTGATGTTCATAATCGATATTTGAAGGAGCGATTACCTCCAATGCCCTTGGAATGTCTTTTAAAAGGCCCGGTTCGTATTCCATTGTACTCACCGCTCCAGTTGATCCAGGAATAAAAACGGTAACAATTCCATTTTTCAATTTACTCTCCAAAACAGCCCTCTGAACCTCCCGGGTGATATCTGCAATATCCGTCTCAGCTTTCATCTCCAATGAGATATTCTTTGTTATTACCGCCATTTTATTATTCTAAAATCTCCGCTTTTTTATTATTTACCTTTGCTTCTATAATCTTCCCATCAAATTCACTCCATGCCTCTACAATTTTTTCTGAATTATTCTTTGTTAACGCAACTACCGAAGGTCCAGTTCCCGAAAGTCCTGCAGAAATTGCCCCCGCCCCTAATGCTGCTAATGGAATTCCTGTATCCTGCCCCAATGTTGCAGAATACAATAAGCCATTCAATGTCATAGCAGTATAAAGATTCCCTTTCGATGCCTCTTCCCAAGCGATCATCACCTCTCTCGATAATAACTTAGTCCTGTTCACATCAATCTTACTTGTATAAATTTTCTCCTTAGGAACAAAAATCAAAACATCAAGTGGCTCCATCTTGCCGCTTCGAAGGATTTTCCTTTCCTTATTGTCTGTGACCACAAAACCCCCCAGGTAGGAGGCAGCGGCATCATCGAAGGCCCCCGTTACAGTTACATTGGCTTCCAGGGCAGCATCTACCCCTAGATTGATTAGGGTTAAATCATCAACCTTTCCTTTGATTTCTCCATGCTCCTTAGCAATTGCACTCATGGTTGCCAGAACTACAGAATTTGCCGCGGTGCTGCTGCTCTTTAATCCAGTGGCAATGGGAACATTACTCTCTGTCTCTATATCTGCACCATAATTTAATCCAAAATAATCTATAACCTTTTTTGCACATAACTCCATAAGCTTGGTGTCCTCATCTGGGAAATCCCTAATCTTTGCAGAAAATTTTCCGGTTTCGTTCAATTCCACGGTTGCTCTTGTTTCCAACGAAATTCCAAATGCAGCCCCTTTTCCAGTAGCGATAGCATTCACTATTGTTGCAGCTCCATGGGATATAGCCATGGCCCTCATTTTCATAAATTTCATTGAAATTCTATATTGGCGAAATTCGACGTGGATTTGAGATAGGAAAAATCTTTAAGAGCCACAAATTCCCCTCGGGGATCTTAAAATCAAAGCGTCATTACCTTATTTGATTGCCTTATTTGAGTGGGACAAATAATGAAGACCTCGTTGCACCTACACCGGGAGAGCTGTGCTTTACCGGCTTTCTGTTCATAGAAAATTCCCCAAGATACTGACCGAGCATCTCCGGCTTTATCTCTACCCTAAGGAATTCCTTTCCATTATAAATCTCAAACTCTAAGCCGACCATCTCCGGAATTATGGGCATATCCCTGCAATGTGTTCTTATTGGCTTTATTTTTTTACCCTCCTCCATATCCTTCCTGGATTTTCTTATTCTGGTAATTAATTTTTTCTGCATTTCTGTGAATCCTCTTTTTAATGATCTCCTTATTCTTGAAGGCATTATATCTACCAATTCGTCCATAGACATGGCCTGTAATTCCTCAATGCTGTATCCCCTGTATGTAAATTTCTTTTTTGCCATTTTTATCTCTTTTTCCTTCCAGTTCTTTTTGGTGCCATATGACCAACCTTCCTGCCGGGCGGTGTATTTCTCGAAACAGAAGATGATCTTCCAGTATATCCATGTGCACCCCCACCATGAGGATGATCCACTGGATTCATTGCTACCCCTCTAACCTTGGGGTATTGTTTGTTCCTTGCCTTATGCTTATAGTATGCCTGACCCGCATGAACCAATGGCTTTTCTATTCTACCTCCACCCGCAACCCTGCCTATAGTGGCCCTGGAATTGCTATTCACCGCAATGGTTTTCTTTGAAGGTAATCTGAGGTAGGTCAATCCAGATTCTTTCTCATGCGAAACAATATAGGCGAAGGTGCCAGATGCCCTTACAATCTTTCCACCATCTCCGGGATGGAGCTCGATGTTGTGAACAGATGTTCCCTCGGTTATCTTTCCTAAAGGCAATATATTCCCGTTATCAACCCCTGCCTTTTCACCTATCTCGATCCATTGACCAACTTGAAGACCTTCGGAGGCTATAAGTTGGATCTCTTCAAAATTCTCCAATAGTATCTTGGCTATTGGTGCAGACCTCCCTGGATCATGCTCTATGCTGATAACCTGACCACCTATGCCCTCTTTATAGGCAGTTCTTTTGGGATACCTCACACTACCTTTAAACCTGTGTGATGGCGCCCTGTACCTGGGACCTCCACGTCCCCTCCTCTGTGGTATTATTCTTTTTCCCATTTCAAACTTTAAAAGAAGGGTTGATTTATAAGACACCGAAGTGAGAGGCTACCTCCTCCGCCGAATCCTTGGGATCTAATCTAACATGTGCCTTCTTCTTGCCTTCAATTGTTATCATGGTATTTACCTTGATAACCTTCACATTGTATAATGACTCAATAGCCTCCTTTATATCCTTCTTGGTTGAATTTTTACTAACTATGAAACTTAGTTTATTTTCCTTTTCCCTCAGCATAGTGGCTTTTTCCCCCATCAATGGATAAAGGATTACCTCATGTGGATCCATTCTATGTTTCAGCAATCTTATCAATATTCTCTATAGCGGATTTTGTCCATATAGTCAATCTACCTGCATGTGTTCCAGGTGCAAGTAGTTCAATATCTAATTCATCCAATCTTGCAATATCAATCCCGGGAATATTTCTTGCAGATTTCTTTATTCCGAAGTCTTCATTTATCACTATCAGAGCACTCTTCCTTTTCTTATATTTTCTGCCACGACTCTTGCCCCTTCCAGACCTGATTTTCTTTTCCTTTACCCTTTCAAGTTCACTACCAAGACCAAGTGCCCTTAATACCTTAACTACCTCCTTGGTCTTGTTTAATTTTTCTATTGAATCCTCAACAATAAGTGGAATTTCCTTTACATCCTCTATTATATGACCCCTCTCTTTCAGGAATTCCCTGTTCTTTGTGGCAGCCACCGCAGATTTTAACGCTATGACGTACTCCTTGTTATTAATCCTCTTTCTCCAGTCCTTCCCCTTTGGTGGATGTGCCCTTCTTCCACCAACAGATTGAGGTACCATTCTTACCTTTCCTAGACCACCGCCGCCGGTTTTTTCTCTTGGTAGCCTGCTCATCCCCCTGTTTATAGTTTGTCTATAGACGCCTCTTCTTCTTCCAAAGTAATCTGCGCTGGTTTTCATTCCGGCTCCTTCTGAAACACCATAGGATTGCCTCTTATTACTCTGAAATGCAATTACTGCCCTCTGAATGAGATCTGGTCTATATTCTGTCTGGAATATATTTGGAAGTTCTATCTTTCCCACCACCTTTCCTTTGAGTGAATACACACTAATCATTGTTAATTTATCCTCTATTTCCTATTATCTACCCTGCTTAGATGATACATTAATGTGAGTTATCTCAAAATTAACATCCTTTTTTGGACGTCTGGCATTACTTAACCTTATTAATCTTTTAGCAGGTCCTGGAATTGAGCCAGAGAGTAACACATAGGATCCCTTTATTGGGCCATAGTGAAGGAAATCCCCTTTTGGCGTTACATCCTTGCCTTCCTTTCCAATACCGAGAACCACTTTATTATATTCCGTTCTAGTATGATATCCCAATTGTCCAGGAAGGGGTTCTGTCCACAGCTTTCTGGCCGGTTTCCAAGAGCCTCCCGATCCTATGTGCCTTCTTCCCTTTCCCGCCTTTCTTGGCTGTTTTCTTGTTCCAAATCTCTTGATCACGCCCTGGAATCCCTTACCTTTTGTAACCGCTGTTACATCAACAAATCTATTTTCACTAAGTACCTCTTCTACATCTATTTCCTTCCCGAGCATTTTCTTGGCAAATTCAAATTTTTCCTTTAGATTTCCACCGATGGCAATCTCCATAATATCGGGTTTCCTTTTTCCCAATGATGTCAATCTGGGCTGAGTTTGGACTATCAACCTAATGTCCTCAATCTTTTCTAAGTTCTCTTCCATCTCCTTTAATCTCTTTTGTATATCTATCTTTTTTGGTAATCTAATTTTTCTTTTAATATCATCGCTCAAATCCATTGAAAATATGTCTGTAAAGGTCTCTTTTCCAAGATAGCCATTTACATATGCCCTGATTCCAGCTACTACCAGTGGTGGTGTGTCAATAACGGTAACTGGGATGGATATCTCTAAGCCAGAGGTAGGGCTATTCTTTCTATGATCAATTGCCAGAACATGTGTCATCCCTGCCTTGTACCCAGCAAAGCCCAATGGTTTAGTTTCTCCAGAATCTACCCAAGAGTGTATTCTTGGGGTCTCCTTTTTTGCCCTCTTTCTTGGCCTAAAGGCTAATGAACCGGCTCTGGGTTTACTGTGCTTAGCCATCTTGCTTTTCTTATGCTTTTCTTATATTTCTTATTTATTTCTGTATTATTTCGATTTATTCTGTTACTAAAAAATTGAGGGGGGTAATGAACCTGACGGGGTATAACTAAAAATCACGAACTCATTGTATTTTATCTCCCCATATAAATCAAGAACCTGACCGTAGGTCAGTCGTGTCCTGACCCCTCCAATCCATCCAAAATTATTGGATTTATAGGGAATTAACCTCACAATAAATCAAGATTGATAGGATTTATTTAATGTGGTATTAAAATTAGGAGCGCAGGTATAAAAATTGGAATCTCACAGCTTCAGGGCCGGCAGCAATGTGTTTCTAATTCCCGGGCCGATGCCGATAATGAAGATCACCAATTTTATTACAGTATAAAGTGTATTGTGTTTACAGCGATTATTTTCCTTTTTTTCTTCTTCATACCATCTTTCTATGAAATACAAGGCAAGTAATATTATGGATAATTTTATGGGGATCATGATAAATGCATTATCTCCAGCTAAGGATATTAAGT
>QMZG01000086.1 GCA_003663045.1 Candidatus Altarchaeales archaeon | reverse complement strand
TTCATTTTTCAGGGGATTAATATTATAGAAAGAGGCTAAAAATTAGGCTAAAAATTCCAACTAGGATATTCTTATCTCTTTCCCGGAATTTATCGCCTCCTGCAATACTCTACCTAGATTTGTATTTCTCTTTATCTTTATGTTCCCTGCTCTGTTAACCCTGACTGTGGAGATTTCCCTTCCATCCACAAGGATCTTGACAAATTCATCCCTGTGAATCCTTGAGTGGAGTATAATCAACTTCTTAGTTCTTGAAATAGATAATTCCTCAGACCCGGAAATTTTCCTCTTAACCCCCTCCATTGTTGGGATTACCACTACCTCTTCACCATAGGAATATAGTTCATATTGTGGCGATCCGGTTTCAAAATCCCTTACCTCAATAACCGGCCTTGCGAGATCGGCCTCTCTCATTCCAAATGGGATCTTAACCGTCATTCTAAGTTCATATACCTCCCTTATCTCTCCAGATTCTATGAATATTATTGTATCAACTATATGGGGAATTATCCCCAGTTCCACTCTACCCACCAATCTCTGAATAGCATCAATGGCTCTGTTAGCGTGAGTAACACCAATCATTCCCACTCCGGCTAAACGCATATCTGCAAATATCTGAAAGTCCTTCGTTTTGCGAACCTCATCAAAGATCGTGTAGTCTGGTCTTACTAAAAGGAGAATATCCCCAGTCTGTTCCATTGAGCCTTCCAGTTCTATGTACTGAGTTACGATATCGGGAACCTGCAGGTCTCTGGGATGCTCCATAGTCTTTATAACCTTTCCCTTACCAAGATAGAACTCCGCCAACGCCTGAGCGAATGTGCTTTTACCATGTCCAGGTGCCCCAGCAATAAGAATACCCTCAGCCCTTTCCGCCAGTCTCTTCAATAATTTTCTCGAAAGCCCGTAGTCGGATAATTTTGTCTTTACAAGGGGCTTAACGGCAGTGATCTCAAGACCGTCACTGAAAGGTGGTCTGGTAATGACAATCCTATACTCACCTAACTGGACTATAGCTACACCCCTTTTTTCCATCTCCAAATAGCCCCTAGGATCTGCCTGTGCGGATTCCACTATCTCCCGAGTATATTTCTCCAATTCTCCCCTGCTAATCTTTGATCCGATCTTTACTAATTCAAAATTACCCACTTTACCCTTCTTTGCGAATATTGGTGTGTTCTCTTTGAGATGCAGAGATATGGTTTCAGAATCAAACAGGTTAAAGATATGTGGCCGAATCTTTCTCACCTTTGGTCCAATGTATCTAACCTTTAGACCCCTTACCTCAGAAACTAACGCCTGAATCTTATCGCTTGTCACTAAAATGGCATCATTTTCTTCGGCAGTTTTTCGTATAAGCTCATCCATCCTGCCGAATTTGGCATATTTCACATCCTCCTTTGTAGGGGGATTCCCATAGAATTTTATAGTTATCCTCCCTTCAGATTCTTCAGAAATCTGTCTCAAGGATTTCAATTCATTCAAGCCATCAAAACCGGTCTCTCTACCTAGGTTTGCCTGTTTCTCCAGTTCCAAAACCACTGCCTCTGGTATTATTATCTCTACATCACCTTTCTCCTTCTTTAAAATCTCCGTGATCCTTCCGTCGATAATGACAGATGTATCTGGAACGATCTTAGTTTTCATTTTGACATTTCGACAATTGTCTATTATTATACCCTTATGTATTTATAATTATACGAGAATGTTAAGTTATTGGAATTTAGAGGGGAAATAACAACAGAGATATGGAACAGGATACAAGTTCGAGGGACATGTTAGCTAAGAATATTGCTGGTGAGATCACATTGGCTAAAAATCCAGCCAAAAGCATAAAAAAATGGCGTGAGATCTTTGGCATTAATCAGAGGGAATTATCAAGGGTTCTAAAGATCTCTCCATCGGTTATTTCAGACTATGAATCTGGAAGGAGAAGATCTCCAGGGGTTGAATTTGTGAGAAAATTTATTCATGCATTGATATCATTGGATATGGAAAGGGATAGTAAAATAGTTAAAAAATTTTCATCCATCAAGAAATCGGATGCAATTTTGGACATCAGAGAATTTCTCTCTCCATTATCTGGAAGTGAATTTATAAAATATATTAATGGAAAGATTGTGGTAAATAAGGATTTGATTGAGAATGAGATCTGGGGCTATACTGTTATTGATAGTATAAAGGCAATACTGGAGCTTACCGAGAATGATTTCATTCAGCTCTATGGTTTGAATACCGACAGGGCGTTAGTCTTTACCAGGGTACATCTAGGGAGATCGCCAATGATCGCGATAAAAGTCACGAAGCCAAAGCCAAGTATGGTGATCCTTCATGGACTGAAGCCATACGAGGTTGACAAACTGGCCATAAAGATCGCTGAAACGGAGAAGATCCCCCTGGTAGTTTCCATGCTTGAAACTGAGGAAGAACTCATTGAATATTTGAAAGGGATTGAAGAATAAAATCCATTCTAAATAAGATAAAAAGAATAAAAAGAAAATGCCCGTGGGAATAGTAGGTTATGGAGCCTATATACCGAGATATAGGATAAAGGTGGAGGAAATAGCCAGTGTATGGGGCAATGATGGTGAGAGGATAAAAAAAGGTCTGCTGGTAAAAGAAAAATCCGTTCATGCGATAGATGAGGATACTGCTACCATCTCAGTAGAATGTGCAAGAAATGCCGTGGATCATTCTGGAATTAATCCGGAGGAGATAGGGGCAATCTATGTGGGATCAGAATCTCACCCGTATATTGTGAAGCCCACCGCCACCATAGTTGCTGCCGCCATTGAAGCCACCCCCGAACTAACGGCTGCGGACTATGAATTCGCGTGCAAGGCCGGAACCGCCGCCATTCAGACAGTAATGGGTTTGGTCGAATCAAAGAGGATTAGATATGGTATGGCAATAGGGGCGGATACATCACAGGGAAAACCGGGCGATGCCCTAGAATACACCGCAAGTGCTGGAGGTGCTGCCTTTATAATAGGGGATGAAGATCTCATTGCAGAGATTCACGATACATATTCCTACACAACTGACACACCAGACTTCTGGAGGAGGGAGGGTCAAGAATTCCCAAGTCATGGCTCAAGGTTTACGGGTGCTCCAGCCTACTTTAAGCATGTTGTAAGTGCAGCCAAGGGCATAATGGAGAGGAATGATATGAAGCCAGAGGATTTTAAATATGTTGTATTTCATCAACCAAATGGGAAATATCCACTGAATGCTGCCAAGACCCTGGGCTTTAGGAAAGAACAATTAAAGACCGGCTTACTAACCCCTTGGATCGGAAATACCTATTCTGGAGCAACACTTCTCGGTTTATGTGCTATCTTGGATGAAGCAAATTCTGGGGATAAAATCCTGGTTTCCTCTTATGGCTCCGGGGCGGGGAGTGATGCGTTCATTATAGAGGTTACAGAAGAGAATGAAAAAAGGAGGAATAAGAAACCAGTTTCAGATTACATTAAGAAGAAGGAATACATTAATTATTCTATTTATTCCAAATTTAAGGGAAAGATAAAAGGTGTTGGGCTGGAAAGGTAAAAAGGTAAACAAAAATGAATGAAAACAGGGTGGCAATTATCGGTATCGGAATGACAAAGTTTGGTGAACTCTGGGACTACAGCTACAGAGACCTGATAACAGAGGCTGGAATCAAGGCAATAACAGATGCGGGGATAGAAGGCGAGGATATACAAGAACTCTATGTTGGTTCCATGTCCCCGGGATTATTTGCGGGACAGGAGCATATCGGGGCGTTGGTCGCAGATTATTCCGGTTTATCTGGAATTCCTGCCACAAGGGTGGAGGCAGCGTGCGCATCTGGAGGTTTGGCGCTGAGACAGGCATTTCTCTCCATAAAATCTGGAAGGAATGACATCGTAGTTGCTGGTGGTGTTGAGAAGATGACGGATGTTCCCACTGGGGCGGCGATGATGGCTCTGATGGGTGCGGGAGACGAGCAGTGGGAAGCATTTCAGGGGATTACATTTCCAGCCCTATATGCCTTGATGGCAAGAAGACATATGAAGGAATACGGAACTACCCTGGAGCAGATATCTGAGGTTTCTGTTAAGAATCATTATAATGCGCAATTTAATGAATACGCACAATTCCGATTTGAGGTTTCATTGGAAGAGGTAATGGATTCACCCCCAGTTGCAGAGCCTTTAAGACTTCTCCATTGTTCCCCCATAACAGATGGTTCTGCTGTAGTAATTCTGGCAAGTGAAAAAAAAGCCAGGGAATTAAAGGATGAACCGATCTGGATCTCCGCATCGGCACTTGCTACTGACAGCTTGGCATTACATGACAGAAAGAGCCTCTCCAGAATGGATTCTGTAATTCTTGCCGCTAAAAAGGCTTATAAACAGGCTGGAATAGAGGTAAAGGATATAGACTTTTTAGAGGTTCACGATTGCTTTTCCATCGCGGAGATACTCGCTATTGAAGGTCTCGGCTTTTGTAAATTGGGTGAGGGAGGCATTTTAACAGAAGAGGGTCAAACGAAAATCGATGGGGATATCCCAGTAAATCCCAGTGGTGGTTTGAAAGGCAAGGGACATCCAGTCGGAACTACGGGGATCTCTCAGGCGGTTGAAGCTACATTGCAGTTGAGGGGGGAAGCGGGTAAGAGACAGGTTAAGGACGCAGAGATAGGTTTAATTCAGAATGTTGGGGGTTCAGGGGCGACTTGTGTCGTTCATATCTTAAGCAGAGGGTAACAAAAAAGAAAAGAGAGGAAAAGAAGATGGTAAAGGGCTTGGCGTCATACTGGAGGTTAATCCCACAGAGGTATAACCTGATTGGAACTCGATGCAAGAACTGTGGGGAGAAATTCTTTCCTCCAAGAAAACTCTGTCCAAAGTGTAGGAGAGCTGGGGAGATAGAGAAATTCAAATTCTCGGGTAATGGAGAGATCTATTCCTATACAATAATACATACGGCACCAGAGGGCTTCGAGTTCCAAAGGCCTTATGTTATGGCAATAATAAAATTAGACGAGGGTCCGTGGGTTACCTCTCAGATAGTTGACTGCAAGCCAGAAGATGTGGAGATTGGAAAAAAGGTGAGGATGGTTTTCAGAAAGATAATTGCCGGTGGAAAGGAGGGAACGATAAGATATGGATATAAATTTAAATTGGTTGATTAAGATTTAAGCTATGTAGAAATCCTTTAGGGTTCTAGCGTAAAAACACATATCTGTATATGTTGTAGCAGATGGTAGCAGATGTCCCTAAGCTCGCTATCCTTGTTCCTTAACCCATCGCTTATAGATTTCTACAGATTCTACAGAGCCAAATTTTATCAAAGTTAATCTATCATTAATCTATCATTATTTATTATTATAAATTTATAATCTAAGGATATATCAAAATTATCAATCAAAAATTATCAAAATGACTTCAAAGAATAGAATATCTGGGCTCCTCGTAACCTTTC
>QMZG01000085.1 GCA_003663045.1 Candidatus Altarchaeales archaeon | reverse complement strand
GAATTTATATCTAAAGTAGTCAGGCCCAGAGTTAATGTGTCTTTATCTGATGTTCCAACCGAATTAAGAAAAGAATTATTTAAAGATGTTTCTGGAGATACGAGAGTAGAATCCATTAGTATTGGCAGGAACATCAGGATGGAGTTTAAGGGTGCAAGGACTAACCTTATAGTAAAGATTTTGGATGCAGATAGGTTAGAAGTAAAGATAGGAGGGAGGGTAATATATAAGGTTAGTGGTTATAGAGCTAGGGAAATCATCCGAGGTTTTGGAATAATTGGGGTAACTCAAGACAGGTGGAAAAATGTTGTACTCCTGAATAGGAAAAACCTTGACGAAATAAAATCCAGGCAAGGAAAGCCTTTTAAAGACCTGTTTGGAGTAAAAAAGAGTGAGGGTATTAGGCGGATTATATTGAGGAGTATTGAGGAGAGTATAACGACATTATCAGGCAAGATAGATAGATTTGGAGAACCTGTGACTACTATCTACACAGCCGAAATTGATGGTGTGTGGGTTAAGACCGAGGTGAATAAAAACGGTTTAATAACAGGATGTTCTCTATCAAAATCCACAGAAAAAGAAACTGGTTCTGGGAGATCAACAAATGTAGAGGATAAAGAAAACTATGTTATCCAGCGAACCAAATCCCATGGAGATCCAAGTAACGAAAAGCCTAAAAAAGGTCAATCCAGAATTTCTACAAATAAAATCAAAGAAGCTCAAATAAAAACCGAATCCAAAAGGGATGAATATGCCTCGCAAACCGGCAATATCATTAGTTCGGCATCCGGAATTGTTACAAATGGTAAGATCGAATGGGCTAAGGAAAGGATCAAGAAACATCTGAATTCCTCGAAGGATTCTGATAAAGGAAATGTTGATGCAACAGTAAGTCCCGAAATATTGGAAAGAGTAACTGAGTTGCAGAGAAGTATCTTGGAATTAGATCCGACAGAAGTGCCATTATCTCCATGGGATATACGGAACATTGAAGAATTCATAGGGCTGACGAAGAATTTTGCTTCAATCTCGGGATTAGATCCTAACATTGGTAATGAGTTTTCATCGTCAAAGCCTGATTCTCAAAAACCTGATACCTTAGATTCTGATTCAACAAATTCTATTGAGAATATGAAGATCACCGAGGAAGAACTCAGGCTCATTTTGTATTCACTTGATGGAAATCCTTGGCATTTGGTGAAGCCTCTTCCTCCAGAGGCAATTGGGGATGATGGATTCATCAAGCCAACAGAGGGAAATTTATCCGCAATTAGTGCTTTTCTTGGAGGATTTTATGGGAACCTCCCTGAGATTGTGGAATCCATTATTGATGAAGAGCTAAAAGAGGAGTACAGAGAGGTGGCAGAATCCCTGAAGGAGAAGATAGATCTCCTTCCAATGTATTTGGAGGAAGATTCAAGAAATCATGATCAGCAAAAATGAAGAGGGATAGAAAAAGACACATAATAAAGAAGGTGATGAAGTCCGGGAACTCAGGTAGTGTTTATGTTCCAAAGGAGTGGATAGACCAGTTAGTGTTAATCAGATTATTCAGTGTCAATGGAATGGTGCTTGATGCCCTGTCACCGTATCTGGGGAATATCTTAGGTATTTATCTTTATGGTTCTCATGCGAGGGGTGATGAAACCAGGGATTCGGATATAGATGTCTTCGTGATTACTAACAAGGAGATAGCATTGAGAGAGATGCACGGTATGAATATAGAGGTAATAAGGATGGACGAGATAGAGGATTATTTCAAAGAGCACCCCATTGAGTTCTATTCCATGATTAGGGAAGCGGTTCCGATTATGAACGAGTCGTTGCTGGAGAAGTTGAGGGGGTTCGAACTGGATTCGGAGAAGATCAAAAAATACTATGAAGATGTTGAGAGGACACTAACCCTGGTTAAAGAACTTGAAAGGGACGGTGATCTCTCTGGAGCGGTTTATTCATTGATTCTCAGGCTTAAGGGGATGTATATTATTCAACTTGGGGATAGGGAGTATTATTGGGAAGGCTTTGAGGATTTTATGGCTGAAAAAGGAATTAAAAAAGAGAGGTTCAGGAGGCTTTATGGTGTTTATAGGGCAAAGAGGGGTGATAAAGAGGTGGGCTATGAGGTTTCATTGAGAGATGTTAGAATGTTGTATGAGATCGCCGAGAAGGTATTGGGGGAAGTGAGAAATTCAAAGGGTATTTATCCATGAAAATCACATAAGTTTTTAAGATGTTTTCCTTGGGAGATATTGCAAATGCGATTGCTGGGTCTGTATTTGTTTTGTTTTTTTTGATGATCGGCAGCGGTATCGGAGAGGAGGTAGCAAGTTTCTTTTTCGGTAGGATAAAGGGGAGATTGACGCAGATTATTTATCTCTTGTTGTTTATGCCTTTATTTGTTCTTGGGAGTTATGTCTATGTCTATCTCCAGATACCAAAGAAATTACTGAGCACGGCATTATTCTTCGGATTATGGGGGGTTTTTACAGTATTTATCTCAAGGTTTGTTATCTATCTTGGAGGTAAAGTATTGGGTATAAGATTACCAAAGAGTAAAAAATCGCACATCAATGGCAGGGAATTGATAAAATATTTGAAAGAGAAAAAATTGGAGGATAATGAAATCAGAAAAATACTGGCTAGAAGTTGTGAATCGGAGAGAAAGGCACAGAAATTGTTTGAGGGTGGTTCCGAATGGGTTAAAATAGATCCGGAGGCTCTTTGTTATGAACTCTCTAAGAGGGACTTCAATGTGCATGAAGTGATGGATATCCTGAGGAAAATTCTTAAGATGACCCCAGAGGAGGCTGCGGGTGTTTGGAAGAATGCCAGCGTTTAGGTCTTCTGAGAAAGAAAACAAATATTAATAAAAGGATGGTTATCACTATGAGGATCATTTCTGTTTCCCGTCTTTTATCCTCTGAACTAATCCTGGATTGGATATTCTGACTCATGTAGTCTCCAGACTTGAGAAGATTTTCTCTATTTCCCTCTATGACTCCAAAGATATTGACAAGGGAGTCTTGATAATTTTTTAGGATGACAGAATTCTCAGTTTCTTTTATGCTGAGGGAATTTTGATAAGCTAGTTGCATCTTTTTTATAAGTTTTGATTCCTGATAAAGGTAATTTTCTGTATCTTGGGGTGAGAAGGAATTTATGCTTTTTTCCAGATACTGCGATGATCTTAGTAATAGCTTTGAAATCCCCCTGGAGTCGTTTGCCAATTCTGGAGAGAGATCACGGATGTTATTTGCTAATGAACTATAGTATTGGGAAAATTCTCTCAGCTGCTCCACGTTCTCCTTTCTAAAGTTTTTATGTATTATATCTGCGATAGAGAATATAAGCAGAATTTTTTTATCCCTCACTGGATGTGAGTTTTCATCCAGTAAAAGTGCTCCACTATACATTAATGTTCTGGAGTATTCAACCCAGTAGTAGGTTTCATTTTTATATTTCACAAGAGTTATATTGGAAATGAGTTCATCATAGCCCTTATATTCACTTGCCTTATTCTCTATTTCTTGTGGAATGGAAAATGCTATTGTAGTTAGGGCTATACATGTAATGAGGATTATTGATCTGTTCATTTTTGTATTAATCTTATTTTCATAACAGATAAAAACTATGAGGGAGTAAATTATTATATGAGGTTATCAAACTTAGCATTCTTTCTGATCTTTGTGATAGGCATTCTCCTCAGGGTCTGGAATCTCGGTGTGATTCCTGAATGGGACTGGGATGATGGGGTGAATATGAACATCGCCTGGAATCTGATCAATGGAAGGCTGCAGTGGTTCTCTCTGGGTTATGTATTCGTTCCTCACCCACCACTCTTCTTTATAATCCTCGGGGTTCTTTTAAAGGTCTTTGGGAATGAGGTCCTTGTTTTGAGATCTCTGACCGTTATGTATAGTCTTGCAACCCTTATTTTTGTTTATCTGATTGGAAAAGAGATCTTCAATCGAAATACCGCATTACTGGCGGGTTTCATCTTTGCTATTTATCCAGATGCCATATACTGGGACAGGATTGGCTTCGCTAACACCCAGTTGATGTTTTTCTCACTGATTTCTTTGTATTTTGTTTTGAGATTTTTTCACCAGAAAAGGGATTTATGGATTTATCTTGCATCAATAGCTGTTGGTCTTTCAACAATTACAGAATTCCAGGGGATTATGTTTCTTATCTCCCTGCTGCTTATCTTTTTGATATATGAAAGAAAGAATTTCCCGAGGGTTTTTCTGCTATCATCCAGCTTTTTTATTATCTTTATAGTAATAATGCTGTTCCTTTTTCCAGATGCATTTATTCACGACATGAATTTCCAGTTGGAGAGGTTTGGTCTCTTATCTATATTCTTATCTATGTTCCATTATTTAATTTTCTTGATAATATCTTTAATTGTTATCTACTTTACCAGAAACTGGATAAAGGAGATTTATCTGAACTCTGTAAAGAAAATTGCACTCTTTATTAATCTTATGGATCTGAGGGGTTTCTTCTCGATAATTATCTTCTTTTCCTTGTTCGCGATTAACTCAGTTTTAGCCTTTTCTATTCTAAGACCATTTTCAGATGAAATCCTGTTTCATGGAATCACCTATTTCTGGTTGGGAATCCTGGGAATTTTTCTGATTGATAGAAAGATGGGAAGGAACATTCTGCTATTGTTCTTTTTACCCATTTTCCTTTTTATTCTAAAGATTGGCAGATCGGATCATATGCTGATTCCACTATATCCCTTCCTTTCCCTTGGTATGGCGATCTTTCTCCAAAGGATTTTTGATTTCCTGAATTCATTCTCCAGATTCAGGATTTTATCAGTAGCTATATTGATACTCCTTCTCTATCCATTTACCTTTCTTTTATACCAAGATGTTTCTGCATTTATCTTCGGTAATGGATTAATTGCGGAGGATATTGAAGGTAGATATGAAGTAGCTGAATTTGTGAATAATTATATTGATAATGATGATATAGTAATTGCGGATAGCCATCTGTGCAGATTAATAAAATGTAAGACATCTGTCCTCTTGCAAGTAGTGGCTATTGATGGCAGTAAGATAGCTTACATGGCCCCAGACTATGGAAAAGATAGATTTGTCTTTAATTGCTCTTATAGTAATGCCAAATTCATTATTATTAGTTCTAAGGGTATGGAGTGGATGGAAGAGAATGCCAAAGAAAATGAGAAAGTAAAGGAGATTTATAAAGAAATAGAAAATTGGCAGTTAGTTGAGATTAATGGCTATGGGATTTATAGAAATCCTGCACTATCCCAATAGATTTTATTTTAGAAAGACAAAGAATGTGAGGAGTGTCCATAACAGTAGAAATACCACTAATCCAACAAACATCATGATGTCCCTCTGGGTTATGTTCTCCTTAAGTTTTATTTTCATTTTTTATTGATTTTATTAATATTATAAAAACGATAAGTATTTATATATCATTTAATAAATAATAAATAATACTTAAATAATACTAG
>QMZG01000084.1 GCA_003663045.1 Candidatus Altarchaeales archaeon | reverse complement strand
CTTCCTATGCTTAGAATGCATATTAAATTAATAAGGGGTTTGGATGTTTAAATTTCCATAAAGATTGAAATTAATGCTGTTGATTCTTATTTTTATTTAAGATGAAGGAATTTGATCTGGAGAAACTTGCGAGGTATCCATTTTTGAAAGAGGCCAAGGATTACGTTTCTTCGTTAAATCTGACGCTGGATGAGATCAAGACCCATCCGATATATTCTGCAAGTATTGATCTCGGACGGCAGAGGGTTCAGGATGCATTGAATGGGAGGATTAATCCCAATCTGGAAGACGGTCTCTCTCAAGAACTCAGTATATTGAGTTATGCCATAGCCAGAATCCTTGTCAATCTCACTAAGAACATGGCCATTGTTTCCAGATATGCCTCTGTAGAAGCAGAAAATTCCTATCAATTTCTTAGAAATGAGAGGGGAGAAATTCTAAATGAGATTATGCGGGATCTGAACCTTCATCTAAAAAACAGGGTGTATTTTTCGGAATATCTCAGGCTTTGTAAAAATCTGGTAAGATCAGATCCTAAATGGAAACTTGTAAACAGGGTCGTGGACAAGGGTTATGTGGAAATCGATGAAACAGAAATCCTACCATTGCTTAGAGAGGCTATCAGACTTAGGATTATGGAGCCCGTTGACATTAGGGGAATTCCAAATGAATTCAAAGAGATCTCCAAAAAAATCTCCAGCGAATTTAGCGCCTTTAGAAAACCGATGAATATCAAGATTGAACAGATAGATAATAAAGCGTTGCCACCCTGCATAAAAGGCATGCTCGCCTCCCTGGAATCTGGAAATGCATCCCATAATGAGATGTTCACTTTAGGCACGTTCTTTCTCGGTCTTGGATTGAATGTTGATGGTGTTGTGAAAATATTCTCCAGACACCCGAACTTCAGTGAAGAAAAAACAAGATACCAATTGGGGTTTTTGGCTGGGGAAAAAGGAACCACAAAATATTCCTGTCCATCCTGTGCAAAGATAAAATCCTATGGTCTTTGTAAGGCGGAATGCGGGGTAAAACATCCGCTGCAGTATTATAGAACTCACTCATAATACTATCAAAGAATCGATTGATTATTTCCCCCATTTCTCCAATGCTTCCCTCAATTCTTCATAATCTTTAGCATATTCCTCCAACGGGATTTCCTGCATAACCGCATTTATGGATTCTCGAGCAGCCAATGCTCCATCCCTGGTTCCACCTGGATGTCCGTGAATTCCGCCGCCCATCTGTATGATGATATCCCTTCCAAGAATCTCAACCAGCTCTGGAACTAAGCCTGGGTGTAAGCCTCCCGAACATACGGGAAATACTGGCTTTAGATCAAAACATTCCTGGGTAATAGCATTTTTAATCCCGATTACCTCCTCTTTGGGACCCTCCATCTTCCCCACTGCCGTTCCTATGTGCAATTGATCCACTCCAATAATCCTCGAGAGTTTTGCCAGAACTAGCATAGAAATCCCATGCTTCTTATTTCTTGTAAAGGCGGCGTGCATGGCTCTGTGAGCGTGTATTACTAAGTCTAAATCCTCTTCCCTCAGGGATTGAACCGCCGAAAATCCCGCCGTGACGATATCGATCATCACGTACTCACAGCCATTTTCCCTGACAAATTCTGCACGACGTATCATCTCCCCGGTTTCTGCAGTAATATTTGGTATATATATCTTCTTTTCCCCCGTTTCCTCCTCTGCCCTATCCCTCATCTCCAGGGTTTTTATAATCCTGTCGCCGAATGGATTGAAGTCCTGATTTGTGAGATTTTCATCATCCTTGACAAGATCACAGCCACCCATCCATGAGTCATATGCTACACGAGCATGATCCTCGGTATTGAGACCAAGTTTGGGCTTTATTATCGTTCCCACTAAAGGCCTATCCCTTACCTTCAATATCTTCCTAATTTCGTTAATCCCAAATCTTGGTCCCTTGAAGGATTTGACGATAGACCCTGGGAATATTAAATCTAGGAGACGAAGATTTTTCACAGACCTCATACCAAAGATATTTCCAGCTACACTGCTCAAAATCTGTGGCATATTCCCCAACTCAAAGAGTTTGGATGGATATGCGATCTTAATCTCATTTTTTTCCTTATCTATCTCAAAAATACTCGGCTTTAATTTCCCAGTTATTTCCGGCTTCATTGTCTTTATATCCGTCCACGTGCCTATAGAAGATTCGGCAGCGATATATTCAGATGCCCGTTCCAGTGACAAACCCCCAGCTGGTTCTAGATAGAAGGAAGCAATGATGTCATCTTCTCCGAGTTTGTAATTTAGATCTATGTAGCCTTGCATTTTTCATACCATCCCCTTTGTAGAAGGGATCCCTTCCCCTATAATCCTGGTGGCATCATATAATGCCTTCGCAAGAGCTTTAAAGCAGGCCTCTACCTTGTGATGGTCGTTCTTTCCCTCAACCTTCATGTGAAGATTGAATCTTCCGTTCATGGCAAAGGATTCAAAAAAGTGAGGAATATTTTCCTTGGTTAAATCTCCAAGCTTGGCATCCTTGAATTCTGAAAATTGGATATCAACCTTGGCATATCCTCTTCCGCTTAGATCCAAAGCAACGGTGGCAAGGGCGTCATCTAATGGCACGGAGGCATTGCCCATCCTACAGATTCCCCTTTTATCTCCTAATGCCTTTTCCAGAGCCATGCCCAAACAGATTCCAATATCCTCCACCAGATGATGGTCGTCAACCTCCACATCACCGGTTGCCATAATCCTCAAATCAAACCTGGAATGTTTGGAGAAATTCTCCAGCATGTGATTCAGAAATTTTAGTGGTGTATCAATTTCGGATCTTCCGGTTCCGTCCAAGTTCAGTTCTAAAGAAATCTGGGTTTCCTTAGTCTTCCTTTCTATTTTTGAGGTTCTCATCTTCATCATAATTTAGAGTAATTTAGTTAATATTTCTTTTCCTCTATAATATATCTAATAAAATGATATACAAAAAAAGGACATACTTAATCTTCCTTTTTCCGGTTCTGATGTGGTGCTTTCTCATTATTCTTGCACCATATCTTATGAGCATTCATCGGGAATTTGCCGCTAACTTGATCTACTTTTTATTTTCCCCCGTGTGCCATCAGTTGCCAGAGCGCTCCTTTTTTCTTTTTGGCTATAAATTAGCAGTATGTGCAAGATGCACCGCTATTTACTTTGGATTCTTAATTACATCGCTAATTTATCCCCTATTCAAGAGGATTGACAATAAAGAAACACCCGGTAAATGGCTTCTTATCCTTTCCCTAATCCCGATGGGTTTGGATGGTGGGATTCAATTAGTGACGAGTTATGAGAGTACAAATCAGATTAGAGCCATAACTGGCGGCATCTTTGGCATTATTCTACCACTCTACATAATTCCCGTCTACAACACAATTATCTATGAGGTTGTGGGCTGGTTGAAGACAAGAAATCAATTCAATCAAAAATCTAGTTAAATATAGTTAAGACAAAATAAAATGAGATATAAAGCATTATTTGTGGCTTCATTTTTGTTGTTTAGCTTTTCCCTTGTGGTTTCAGCGTCACTGGAAGATTGCGAAGAGATTCGCACTCCCGGGGAAAGAGACAGGTGTTATCTAAACAATGCGGTAAACATCAGTGACTGTTTCTCAATAAGTAGAACCTCTACTAAGGAGGATTGTCTGGATAAATTCTTCCAATATTTTGATAAAGAAGAGCAATGCGATGAAATCCCCATGGTACATAGAGGCAGATGTCTCACCTTTGTTCTTTATAACAGGGATCCAAAGAATATCTCCAGTTGTTATTCTCTCCACCACACAGATCAAAAAGATTGCATAGCATTCTACATACAAAAAAACGGGATAAAAGACCTGAACTATTGCCTAAATGTTAAAGAAGAATTCCAAAGGGATTGTGCTTATAGAGCTGCTTCTAATAGGTATGGTTTCGGTCCATTTGTTGAAAATAACAAAAGCGGGCAAGAGTGCCAGAAATATCGGGGAAGGATAAAAGAGGGGTGTGAAGATTATTTCAAACGTGTGGAGGCATCAAAAAAGGTGGTGGGTGCGATATCTGGGCTCTTTGGTTCTATCCTTGGTTCTATTATTACTACCTTCGTTCTTTTTGGTCTTTTTGCATTACTAATAATTGTACTAATAATTGGTGCCATCGTTGTCATAATTGTCCTTTTATTGCGAAAAAGGGATGAAAAGAAAAATAAGGAAGAAAAGAATCAAAAACGAAAGTAATCGGTGATAAAAATGGAAACATCCGAAGAAGAAACAAAATCTGAAGCATCAACTACTGGAGTGAAGGATGAGAATCTGATGGCTGCGATTGCCCACGCGGGAATACTTATTACCGTGACAGGCCCTAGTTTATCAATTGATAGTGGCAGTTGGATTTACTACACTGTGGATAATTGCGATTATTCTAAGTTTTGTACTTATCGGATTTTTATTAATGCCAGTAATTCTATTGCTAGGTTTAGTCGCAGTAATTTATGGTCTCTATGGGGCCTATGAAACATATCAGAAAAAGGATTTCAGGTATATAGTGATAGGAGATTATCTCTCTAAATAATTCTTTTTCTTATTTTTATTTCTTTATCTCTAAAATCTCCACAGTATATGCTTTTCCTCCCCTATCCAAAATAGATGTAACAATAATGTTTAGTGCCTGATTTACTGCCCTTTGATCCAGGCCCGTGACCTCGATAAAAATATCTGTAGTGGATTCACTAACCCTGGTTAATTCGCCATTGATTATCGGAGGAAAGGAAAGAACATTTTTGTTCTTGTCGAGGATTATAGGGTATCTCTCAAGACCTTCAAGTATCCATGCATAGTCCCTTCCCTTGGGATGTTTTTCCAGAATTTCATTTAGATTTAATTCCTCTTTCATATCCAAAGGGATAAAGGATATCTCAGTGGGATTAACAGCCTTATAGAAAAAAGGTGCCTCTATCCTGGACATATCATGGACTCCTATAGCCACCTTCTTCCTATTTCTTCCGTGAGTGATATGCAACTTTTCCTGAATGTCCATCAGAGAGACTAATTTTTCCTCGGTAAATGAAATTTCTCTAACAATTCCTGCCACTATGAATGGCCTCACTCCATTAACCGATGTGTCAACAAAGAGTTTGATCCCAGAATCCTCTGTACTATAAACGGGAAGCCCTTTTTCAATTTCCAAGGTTCCCTTTAATGCCCTTGCAAACCCCACTATACTCAGCATGTCTGATCTGTTCGGAAAGATCTCCATAATTATTTTATCATGGTCTATACTCTCAATATCCACACCCAACATAGAAATTCTATGCGTGAGTTCCCGTGGCTTAAATCTTCTTCCCAGCAATGAGTTGAGTTCCCGAAAATTGAATTCTACGGTGGGCATTTTAATTTAGTTTAATTTAATTTTGTTCTATCCAGTGACATACCTTACACTTTTTCCTTAAAATATAGTTCGCAAGGTATTAAATAACCGATTCCTTGATGTGGTCTTTCATAGTTCCAATGATGGATATATGCCTCATGAGTT